>JAKSDB010000400.1 GCA_022360415.1 Chlorobiales bacterium | reverse complement strand
TCCGAAGATCAGAACGATCATGGGCGGCATCCATTCGACATTTATGTATCCGCAGGTTCTTTCAGAAGCCGCGGAAACCGACTACGTTATCCGTGGCGAGGGCGAAGAGGTCGCGGTCAACATCATCAAGGCTATCGATGCAGGCACAGACCTGAAAGACCGTGAAAACATCACCGGCATCGCCTACCTCAATGATGATGGAGAAGTACACGCCACTCCGGCCCATCCGGTTATCGAGGACCTCGATGACCTGACACCCGACTGGAGCCTTTATGACTGGGACAAATACATCTATACCCCCCTGAACTGCCGCCTTGCCGTTCCGAACTTTGCCCGCGGATGTCCCTTTACCTGTACCTTCTGTTCACAGTGGCAGTTCTGGCGCCGGTACCGTGCAAGAAGCCCGAAACATTTTGTCGATGAAATTGAAATCCTGGTGAAGAAATACAATGTCGGGTTCTTCATTCTTGCCGACGAAGAGCCGACAATCAACAAGCAGAAATTCGTTTCTCTCTGCCAGGAGCTTATCGACAGAAAGCTCGACGTAACATGGGGCATCAACACCAGGGTGACCGATATCATGCGCGACGAGGACCTGTTGCCGTTCTACCGCAAGGCCGGCCTGGTACATGTTTCTCTCGGCACTGAAGCCGCCAGCCAGATGAACCTGAACCGCTTCCGCAAGGAAACAACCATCGAGGAAAACAAGTACGCGATCAAGCTCCTTCAGAAAAACGGCATTGTTGCCGAAGCACAGTTCGTTATGGGGCTCGAACACGAAACACCCGAGACCATCGAGGAAACCTATCAGCTCTGCAAGGACTGGGATCCTGATATGGCCAACTGGACCATTTACACTCCATGGCCGTTCTCCGATCTCTTCAAGGAGCTTGGCGACAGGGTTGAAGTACGCGACTACTCACGCTACAATTTTGTTTCTCCGATCATCAAGCCGGACAACATGGAACGCGAAGATGTTCTGAAGGGTGTGCTGAAATCCTACGGACGCTTCTACGCCAGGAAAACATTTTTCGGCTACCCCTGGATCAAGGACCCCTATGTCCGAAAATACATGCTCGGGTGTCTTAAAGCGTTTGCACAGACCACCCTGACCAAGAGGTTCTACGATATCGATCGCGTTAAAACCAAGAACCGTAAGGTCGAGATCGATCTCGGGTTCGACAAGTCCAGGATTCTCACGCAGGAAGAGGTGAAAAACCTCAAGGAAAAACGGCCTGAAATGGTCGCCGACATGAGTTTCGGCCTGAAGGAAGCCGGCTATCAGCGTGAACACGACGAGCACGACTGGGACGAGTTCGATGAAAGCACCATCAAGGATCGGACCTCTTCAACCGTCCGAAACTGCTGACAGTCTTTCACCCGAAAAAACATCAAAAAACCCTCCGCAGTCGGAGGGTTTTTTTTATCACTTCACATCGATCTCTTTCTTCGGCTTCTCTACAGGCTCTTTCTTCGGCAGAATAATCCTGAGAACACCATTATCGTATTTGGCCTCGATATTGTCAACATCAACATTCTCGCCAACAGTAAAGCTCCTGCTCATGCTGCCGTATGAACGCTCGATCCGGTGGTAATCCTTCTGCTTCTCCTCCTCTTCATGCGTTCTTTCCGCACTGATGGTGAGCACATCTTCATCCATGCTGATCTTGACATCCTCTTTTTTAACGCCGGGCATGTCAGCATCGATGTAAAGCGTTTTTTCATCTTCACTCACATCCACCCTGAACGACGGCGCCATAGATGAAAAAAAAGGCGTCATCGTTTCGCTGAAAACATTTTCAAACATTTTAAGCGGATCGCGGCCGTAGAGTTTAATAGCCATGACTCTCCCTCCATTACAATTATTGTTACGTAAAGCAATGAAACAAAACGCCACTTGAAGTATTTTCGCACCGGACTGTGAGCGCAAAAAAAATTAACAAAAAGCAATGAGGAAAAATTCCGGTTCGGATCCCGGGACAAACTACCCGCTTTTTCTTTTCCGGCCTTTCTTATCTGATGTTTTCCCTGCTGTTCCGATTCTCAGAAGATCGGCAATATTAGCCCTGGAATCTATCACCGGCTTGATAAGAGGACTCGCGCAGGTCATGAGCGTCGTCACACCGGGCCCGTGACCGGCGACAAGACAGTCGCTGTGCACCACGACGCCGATGGAGATCGCACCCTGACGATACGCCCTGCCGTAACGATTATCATGATCGAGGAGCGCGACAAAATCCCCGAATCGCATTTTGTCAAGCCCGTATTTCATGACCGTTTCATCGTCGCTCGTCATGATATCGTAATCGCCTTTGGCAACATGCGAGGCCCCCACACCTGATCCCATGCAGGCAGCAGGGACAACCGTGGTGACCGGAATTTCAAGAATTTTTCCGCCAGCCTGTTTGACCTTCATCTTTTTGAGCAGTTCGGGCGCAAGGTTGAAAAGGGCGATGTCGGGATAGTCAATCAGTTTCAACCCCTGACCCTTCGCATGCACCATAATGGTATC
>JAKSDB010000051.1 GCA_022360415.1 Chlorobiales bacterium | reverse complement strand
TTTTTGCAAGGCCCTGAGTGCATCGACACCGTTTTTTGCAATATCAGCCGAATACTCCATTTTTTTGAGCAGTGCAACAAGAACGCGCTGATTGATGAGGTTATCTTCCACAACAAGAATAGCCGGTTCCGTATTATCGGTCGAGCCGATACTATTTTGCTGCTCGGGTTTTTGAAAGCGATGAGCCAAATTCCCGGGTTGGTTTGCTGCCGATGGCAACGGGCAACTGTCAGGCTCGCCAAAAGGTATCGTAAACCAGAATTCGGTTCCTTTTTCAGGTTCGCTTCTTAACCCGATTTCTCCGTCCATAAGGCCTACCAGTCGCTTTGAGATTGTCAGGCCGAGGCCTATGCCTCCGTATTTCCGGGTAAATGAAGAATCAGCCTGGGTGAACTCTTTAAAGATGAAGCCCTGCAACTCTTCGGAAATGCCGATACCAGTGTCCCGGAGGGAAAAATGGAGTACCGTTTTTCTGCTGGTTCTTTCCGACACAGTTGCAGCAACAAGACATACGTGGCCTTTTTCCGTGAACTTTACAGCGTTGTCCCCCAGATTGACCAGTATTTGTTTGAGATATTCAGGGTCACCGGTAAGAAGTTCTGGAATATCCGGGCTGATGACTTTAATGAAACGCAGTTTTTTCTCTTGTGCCTTGAGCTTGATGATCTCGGAAACTCTCACAAGAAGATCTTTCAGATTAAACTCAACTTTGCCTGCTTTAACACGGTTTGTTTCAAGACTCGTATATTCGAACACTCTATTGATGATGTCAAGCAAGGTATCCGAGCTTTCTTTGAGTATATCTGCATATTCTCGCTGCTTCTGGCTTAACTCTGTGTCAAGCAGAAGCTTGGCCATCCCGGTTATTCCATTCAGGGGCGTACGGATTTCATGGCTCATGTTGGCAAGAAATTCGGATTTGGCGATGTTCGCTGTTTCCGCTTCTATAGCCATCCGGTTGGCAAAAGCAATTTCTTCCTCGAGATTTTTATTGAGCTTTTTCAGTTTGGTGAGCATCCTCTTCAATTGCAGTTGCTGCCTTTTTTGCTTTGAAATGTCGACGAAACTTTCCAGCAGCAGCTTTTTTCCCTCAATGGTAATGGTCTTTGCTGTTTTAAGGATTGCAATCTTCTTGCCACCCGCCTGAATCAGGGTCTGCTCTGAATTGGTCATCAGCTCTTTTCCTGTATCGGACGGGTACATGTCGTCAAACGGGCACTTGTTTTCTTCGGGAGGGCATACAAAATTGTAGCAGATGTTTCCGACAATCTGGTCGTGTGATAGTCTGATAAGTTTGCATGCTGCAGGATTGACGTCGATTATCCGATACGATTCCCGGTCAATAAGCATGATCCCGGATTGAACTGAATTGAAAATGGCCTCAATGCGCTCTTTGCTTTCACGAAGCTTTTCCCGGCTCAGTTCTTGTTCACTGACATCAATACTCAGCAACCCGGAAAGCGGTGTCGTTTTTTCCGGAAGCGGTATGGGAAACAGAATCATCCGATAAAACCGTTTGCTATCGGTTGAAGGACTGAATTTCTTGAGGATGATGCTTTTCCTGTTCTTGGAAATGTTCTCCAAACCTTTTTTCAACAGTGCAGCCTCCCGATAGGGCATTATCTCCCACACTGTTTTTCCGGAAAGCTTTTTTTCGGAAATAGACAGCAGGTCAGCGAAGGCGGAATTTCCTGACAACAAGCGTCCTTCACCATCAAACACGCCGAACGGCAGGGGCATATGTTCTAAAAGTCTATGCACCAAGCAACCTTTTTATAGTGTTTTGTGCCGAAACGGCACATGGATAGCACACCTTCAGGCTACTAATCCCTGAAAAGACATTGTTATGTTTCTTAATTGGGGGTTGGGGTTATTGGGAGTTTATAAAATAATACGTCAATTTGAAAGCGAATTAATGCAGACGCATGAAAGGGGGGCAAACAGATGGAAGGGCGATGAGCCCGATTTTGATATGGCACGGGAAGCCTTTTGCAGTGGAAAAGGCAACGGTGCTAAGTAGCCTCGCCATGCTTTTTCAGGGTATTGCTGATGGCGGTATAGGCGGCTTCCTGCAGTTCCTCGGCGTTTTTTCCTACCGTTTCGATGGGGATACCGATGACCAGTTTGACCTTTGATTTCCTGATCCTGAGGCTTTTTTTTGGTGTAATGAGATTGCTTCCGACAATGGTGACCGGGAGGATCGGGGCATAGGCCTTCTGAGCGATCATGAAGGCGCCCCGCTTGAAAGGCAGGAGATTCCCTGTTTCCGACCGGGTTCCTTCCGGAAAGATATGGACAGAGCGGCCGCTGTTAAGCACTTCAGCCGCTGAGAACAAACTTTTCAGGGCTTCTTTGCTTTGTCCCCGTTTTATAAGCACATACCCTGCCTGTTTGATTGCCCACCCGAACAACGGGATGTTGCCCAGTTCCTCCTTGGCAACGAAACGCATGTTGAGGTGTATGGAGCCGAGTACGAGAGGGATGTCCGCCATTCCGGCATGATTGCTGACAATCAGATAATTATTTTCCGGATTGTAATGTTCTTTGCCGGTTACCTCGACGGAGATTCCCATAAGTTTCGTACAGAAACGGCCCCACCATGCAGCCATCCTGTGAAAACGGTCGCCGCTTGGATCGATAACGTTTACCAGCAGTGCGAGCAGAAGCCCGAAAAACATCACAGGCAGCACAACCAGGAAAAAAAGAATCGTCTGGAGGGTCATCAAAGAATATTGTTGAGTTGTTTATTTGTTGAGCTGTTTAGGTGGTTCTTTTCTCAACAGTTCAACAATTGCCTTTTCACTGTTTCAAAGCTTCATAAGGAAGGCCGCGAGTTCTCTGTAGTCGGTGCTAATCGGTATTGAAATTTTCTGCTTGTCGAGCACTTCCTGAAGGCGGTCAGGAATCTCGATATCCATATCGAGCGCATTCCTGATTGCTTCGATGAATTTCGCCGGGTGCGCTGTTGACATGACAGCGGAAGGGTGTTCCTGTGCGCCGTTGGTGCTCTTGAACTTTTCAAGGGCACGGAACCCTACCGCAGTGTGTGGATCCATGATATAGTCGAAGCGATCATAGACCGACCTGATTGTGTCGATGGTTTCCAAATCGGAGACCGAATGGCCGGTAATATCGGTGGCCATCGCGCGGAGGTCATCACCGTAGAAATGCCTGAGGCGGGCGAAATTGCTCGGGTTGCCCACATCCATTGCAGTTGAAATCGTTTCCACTGTCGGGTGGGGTTCGTAGCGCCCATCCTCGAGATACCGCGTTACACTGTCATTGGCATTTGATCCGGCAATAAAATGCTCTATCGGAAAACCCATTTTTTTTGCAAGGATTCCTCCGGTGAGATTGCCGTAGTTGCCGCTCGGGACGGAAAACACGACTTTTTTGCCTGGATGTCGAAGGGCGAGCTGCAATGATCCCCAGGCGTAGTAAAATGTTTGTGGAATGAGGCGGGAAATGTTGATGGAATTTGCCGATGTCAATGAAAGCCGATGTTTCAACTCCTCATCCATAAATGCCTGTTTGACAAGGCGCTGGCAGTCGTCAAAGTCGCCGTTTACCTCAAGCGCCGTTACGTTGCCGCCAACGGTTGTGAGCTGTTGTTCCTGAAGCCGGCTGACTTTACCCGAAGGATAAAGTAGTACAACACGTGTGTTCGGAACTCCTTTGAATCCGTATGCAACAGCGCTGCCGGTATCACCGGATGTTGCGACGAGAATTGTGATGAGCTTATGGTCTTCCTCGGCGAAGTAACCGGTGAGATGGGCGAGAAAGCGCGCGCCATAATCCTTGAAGGCGAGTGTGGGACCGTGGAAAAGCTCTTCGACGTAGGTGTTTTTTTCAAGCTCGACCAGCGGGGTTCTGAACGTAAAACAGCTTTCGACAATGTTCCAGAGGCTCTCGTCCGGCATTTCGCCATCGTTGAACTTTTTTGCAATAGCAAAGGCGATATGATTGAACGGTGCTTCGCCAAGCAGCTCGATTTCTTCGACGGAGAACCGGGGGATTTCCGAGGGGACATAGAGCCCGCCATCGCTTGCAAGACCTTCGAGCGTGGCTTTTTTTAGAGATGCAGGAGTTGTTTTTTTATTTGTGCTGTAGAATATCATGAGAGCCTGTTTAAGTGACTTTTGCCCCCTCCCTGCAGACAGGTGAAACCCATATATCGGACTGGAGTTTTTCCCGGATGCCCGAAAAGGCCTCTTTCATTGCTTCTCCCACGCGGTAAGCTGTTTCAGATGATGAGGAGAACGCAAAAATCGAGGGCCCCGAGCCGGCAATGCTGCCTCCAAGTGCACCTGCTTCAAGAGCTGCTTTTTTTACCGTGTTAAAGCCGGGAATCAGGGGAGCCCTTTTTGGTTCGGCTATCACATCGACGAGCGAGCGCCCGATCAGTTCGTAATCGGACGTGAGAAGCCCCGAAACAAGCGCGCCGACATTTCCCCACTGTTCTGTTGCTGTTTTCAGGGCTATGGAGCGGGGAAGAACGGAGCGGGCGTAGGCAGTTCTTACTTCGATATGCGGATGGGCGAGTGTGCAGAAAAGGTTCCGGGGCGGCGGTATCGTGATCAGATCAAGAGGACTGTAGCTGCGTATAAGGACAAAGTTGCCGAGCATCGCTGGTGCCGCATTGTCTGCATGGGCCGACCCACAGGCGACACGTTCGCCTTCGATAGCAAAGTGCACAAGCTCCATTTTACTGCAAGGGTTGCCCATCAGCTCGTTTGCGGCTACAAGAGCAGCAGCAGCACTTGCCGCGCTGCTTCCCATACCACTGCTGAGAGGCAGGTTTTTTTTTAATTGAAGCTCGATGTGCCCCTCGAAATCAATGCCTTTATTGGTCCTGATATATTCAAGGAATTTGAGGACAACGAAGCTTGAGGTGTTTTTCTTCGGATCTCTCGGAAGAGCTCCTCCGTCACCGCTGATCGAGGTTATCGAAACCGGAAGTGCTTCAGTCCTGTCCTCCCGATGGGTCAGAATTACCTCGTCACCCGGCTCGGTAATAGCAAATCCGAGGACGTCAAAGCCGCAGGCGACATTGCCGATGGTTGCCGAAGCAAATCCTGTGACGGTTTTCATATAATTGCACGGTTGCAGTATTCCTTTACCATGTCTTCAGTCTATCCTTCAGAAATGCTCCGGCAGCGCCGGAATGACCGAATAATCGCCCAACCTGAATTTGAATTACTGATAGCTTTTCCTTAAATTATCAATTCAAGGTTTTTGGAAAGGAATCGGTGACGGAGCCCGTTTTTAAAAGAAACTAAAATAAATAAACTTTCTCCATTCTTAACAAATAACAAAGCTAATTGCGATATGTCTACAATAGTCAGGCCTGATGAGGTTTCGGCCATACTCCGCAAACATCTGGCGGGATTTGATTCGGAAGCGGATGTCTATGATGTTGGAACTGTGCTCCAGGTGGGTGATGGTATTGCGCGTATTTACGGTTTATCAAAAGCGGCAGCCGGTGAACTGCTGGAATTTCCAGGTGATGTGATGGGCATGGCATTGAATCTTGAGGAAGATAATGTCGGTGCAGTTTTGTTTGGTGAGTCAGACGCTATAAAAGAGGGGGATACCGTTAAGCGGACCGGTATTCTCGCTTCGATTCCTGTAGGCGAGGCAATGCTGGGAAGAGTCATCAATCCTCTCGGAGAGCCGATTGATGGTAAAGGGCCTATTGAAACCAGTATGCGTCTTCCTCTTGAACGTAAGGCACCGGGCGTTATTTTCCGTAAATCTGTCCATGAGCCGCTTCAGACCGGTCTGAAAGCGATCGACTCGATGATCCCGATCGGACGGGGTCAGCGTGAGCTGATTATCGGTGACCGCCAGACAGGCAAGACGGCTGTTGCACTCGATACCATTATCAACCAGAAAGGCAAGGACGTTTACTGTATATATGTCGCTGTGGGTCAGAAAGGATCGACAATCGCCCAGGTTGTGAACACGCTCGAGCAGTTCGGCGCGATGGAGTACACGACGGTGATCGCCTCATCGGCTTCCGATCCGGCTCCGATGCAGTTTATCGCACCGTATGCCGGTGCTTCTATCGGCGAGTATTTTCGGGATACCGGCCGCCATGCACTGGTTGTATACGACGACCTTTCCAAACAGGCTGTGGCATATCGCCAGCTTTCCCTGCTTCTCCGCCGTCCACCGGGACGCGAGGCATATCCGGGAGATGTTTTTTATCTGCATTCGCGTCTTCTCGAACGTGCGGCCAAGATAACCGACGATCAGGAGATCGCAAAAAACATGAACGACCTCCCCGATCCCCTGAAGCCGATTGTAAAAGGGGGGGGGAGTCTGACCGCTCTTCCGGTTATCGAGACCCAGGCTGGTGACGTATCGGCGTATATCCCGACAAACGTTATTTCAATTACCGATGGCCAGATCTTCCTCGAGCCCAGTCTCTTTAACGCGGGCCAGAGACCTGCCATCAACGTCGGCATCTCGGTTTCCCGTGTCGGTGGTAGTGCCCAGATCAAGGCCATGAAGAAAATTGCCGGAACGCTCCGGCTCGATCTTGCCCAGTTCCGTGAGCTCGAGGCATTCTCGAAATTCGGCTCCGATCTCGACAAGGCAACAAAAGCGCAGCTCGACCGTGGTGCGCGACTTGTTGAAATCCTGAAACAGGGGCAGTACGTTCCCATGGCTGTTGAAAAACAGGTTGCCATTATTTATGTCGGCACCCAGGGCATTCTCGACCAGCTTGATGTCCAGTACATCCGCAAGTTTGAGGAAGAATTCCTCAGCCTTCTTGAGCATAAACATGCGGATATTCTCAATGCTATTGCGGAAACAGGTCAAATGGATGCCGATGTAGAGAGCAGGTTGAAAGAGGTTGCCGAGCAGTTTTTGGGTTCTTTCAGTGAAAAGGCAAACGCTTAGACCGCCCAGTGAATTTCAGAAATTTTAGCAACCGGTAAATATACATGGCAACCTTAAAGGATATACGAACAAGAATCTCCAGTATCAAATCGACGCAACAGGTCACCAAGGCAATGAAGATGGTGTCTGCGGCAAAGCTTCGAAGAGCTCAGGATGCGGCGATACAGGCTCGTCCCTATGCTGCAAAGCTGAAAGAAATGCTCGGTTCGCTGTCAGCCAGAGTTGATACCTCTCTCAATCCGCTTCTTTCCGCTCGTGAGGACGTTAAAAGCCTGCTGGTTGTGCTCATTACATCCGACAGAGGATTGTGCGGAGCTTTCAATGCCAATATTATCAAGCTGGCGAGTAGAATCGTTACGGAAGAGTATGGTGATCTTTACCGTGACGGCAAGGTAGAGCTTCTCTGCGCCGGGACAAAAGGGCATGATTATTTTCGCAAACGCGGCTTCTCAATTGAAAAAGCCTACCCCGGTGTGTTCCAGAACCTGCATTTCAGTGTCGCAAAAGAGATAGCCGAGTATGCGTCGGACAGGTACCTGAAAGGTGAAGTGGACAAGGTGGTTGTTGTTTATAACGAATTCAAATCGGTTCTTGCCCCTACCCTGAAAAGTGAAGTACTTCTGCCCATTTCCCCTGAACATGAGGAGGAAACCGGAAAAGGGAGCGGAAGCGATTATATCTATGAGCCTTCACCTGCATCGATCATTGATGTTCTTGTTCCCAAACATCTCAATACGCAGCTCTGGGGAATGATGCTCGAATCCAATGCTGCTGAGCATGCGGCAAGGATGACTGCAATGGACTTGGCTACGGAGAACGCAAAAGAGCTGCTGCGCGTACTGAATATCAGTTATAACCGCGCGCGCCAGGCGGCAATTACTACAGAGCTCAGCGAGATCGTCGCGGGTGCCGATGCGCTGCAGAGTGAATAACGCTTTGCTTTCAGTTTCGTTAAAGCGCCCCGACGAACCGGGGCGTTTTTTTTTGTTTCGACATAACGGTAGAACCTGTGCAGGGTTGACCGTTTATAGAAATGATTTGTATCTTTGACTCTGTTTTTCCAGGTCAGGACATACACCACAAAAAAGCAGGATGAGCATGAAGGTTTTGAAATTCGGCGGCACGTCGATACAGGATGGTGAAAGGATCAGAAACGTTCTCGGCATTATTCGCGAAGCAATGCGGGATACGCCTGTAATCGTTGTGGTTTCAGCTTTTCGCAAGGTTACGGACCTGCTTCTTGATGCTGCGGTTAAGGCTGGTGAGGGTGATGCAGGCTACAGCAAAAAATTCGATGAAATAGAAGCGCTCCACAAGGACCTTGTTGACGACCTCATTGACGAGGGAAGAAAAAAAGAGGTGGAAAAATTTCTGCTGGAGGAGCTTGCTGAACTGAGTGACGTGTTGCACGGGGTATGTCTGCTTCGCGAGCTTTCCGATAAAAGCCGTGCGTTGATCATGAGTTTCGGGGAACGGTGTTCCGCCTGGATTATAAGCTGTTTCCTCCGCCAGGAAGGGGTTGAGGCATCATATGTTGATGCGAGAAACATGATTGTGACAGACAGCAATCATTGCGATGCCAGGGTCGACATGAAAGCATCGGTTAGACGTATCAAGGCCCGGCTTAAAAAAGGCTCCGGTGTCCCCGTGGTAACGGGTTATATCGGAGCTGCCCCGGATGGAACAGCAACCACGCTTGGAAGGGGCGGTTCGGATTATACCGCGACCATTGTAGGATCGGCAATCGGCGCCGCTGAAATACAGATCTGGACAGACGTTGACGGCTTTTTCAGTGCCGATCCGAAACGGGTTCGGGATGCTTACGCGCTTCCTTTTATCAGTTACGGGGAAGCACTGGAGCTGTCTCATTCAGGAGCCCGGATACTGCATCCCTATTCAGTGCACCCTGCCATGAAAGCCGGGATTCCGATACGTATCAGGAATTCGTTTAATCCGGATGCCGAAGGGACACGAATCGGCGTGTTGGAAGACAAAGGCGGGGGGGGCGGAAGACCTGTGACCGGTCTCAGCTCTATCAACAATGTTGTATTGCTCAATCTTTCCGGCAGTGGTATGGTCGGCGTACCGGGCATAGCATCAAGGCTTTTCAGCTGTCTGGCCCGCCATATGATCAATATTATTTTTATATCGCAGGCATCCTCGGAGCAATCCATCAGTCTGGTTATCGATTATTCCAGGGCGGACAAAGCCCGCAAAATCCTTGAAAAAGAGTTTGCAAGAGAGATTGCGGCACGTCAGATTGAGTCGCTGACGCTCAAAAAGCGTATTGCCATTATAGCGGTTGTCGGCAACAACATGTCCGGGCATCCTGGTGTTTCAGCGCATCTTTTCGAGACTCTCGGGAAAAACGGCATCAACGTCATTGCCGTTGCGCAGGGGTCCAACGAAATGAATATCTCGTTTGTGGTGGAAAGCCGCGACGAGGACAAGGCGTTGAACTGTGTTCATGAGTCCTTTTTTCTCTCCCGTCGAACAGTTCATGTTTTTATTGCGGGTACCGGAACCATTGCGAAAAGTCTTATCGGGCAGCTTCGCGAACACAGTCTCATACTCCGTAAAGAGATGGACCTGGATGTTGTGGTCAGCGGCATGGCGAATACGCGTATGATGGCTGTCAGGGATGACGGTATTGATCTCGGTAACTGGGAAAAAGCACTTAAGCCGAGAAATGACGGAAAAACTGTCAGGGACTATATTGAACGGATCAGGTCAATGAACCTTCATAATACCATTTTCGTCGACTGCACTGCGAGCGGGGATGTTGCGGAAAGCTATCCCGACCTTCTCGCATCGAATATTTCCGTTGTTACCGCAAACAAGCTTGGTATGGCCGGTTCATGGGAGCTGTATGAAACCATAAGAAACGCCCAGCGTTCCTCGAACGCGCGTTTTCTCTATGAAACCAATGTCGGAGCCGGACTTCCTATTATCAATACGCTCAACGACCTTCGAAACAGCGGTGACAAGATCATCAAAATAGAAGGTGTGCTTTCCGGTACGTTAAGCTACATTTTCAACGAGATGCGCAAGGGAGGGAAATTCAGTGAGATTGTCAGAAAAGCCAAAGAGGCCGGTTACACCGAGCCCGATCCCCGTGAAGACCTTTCCGGAGCCGATTTTGCGAGGAAATTTCTCATACTCGGCAGAGAGCTCGGCTACAGGCTTGATTATGAGGATATCGAATGTGAGAGCCTTGTACCAGAGCATCTGAGGGAGGAGATGAGCGTCGAGGCCTTTATGGAAAAGCTGGGTTCTGCCGATGCAGACTATGACGAGAAGATCAGGAAGGCCGCTGAAAACGATATGACCATTGCTTATGCCGGTGAGATATGCGATGGGAAAGCCCGTATCAGTGTGAAAATGCTTCCTGTCACCAATCCTGTTGCCGGTTTGAACGGTACGGAAAACATGGTGGTGTTCACAACCGACCGTTATCTCGATACCCCGCTTGTCGTAAAAGGGCCCGGGGCGGGAGGTGAGGTGACTGCAGGAGGGGTGTTCGCCGATATTCTGCGTATTGCCAGCTATCTGATTTAGCTCTCCATGATTGCGGAGATCGTATCCATTGGCGACGAACTGCTCACCGGGCAGAAGGTCAACAGCAACGCCCGTTTTATCTGTTCCGCGCTGGCCGGGGCGGGTGTAGGGGTAAAAAGGATCATTGTCTGTGCCGACAATGAGGATGCAATTGCCGAACAGTTTGCCGATTCCCTTGAACGGTCGGATATCGTTCTGGTTACCGGCGGGCTCGGTCCTACCCGTGACGACAGAACAAAGTATTCCGCGCAACGGCTTCTGGAAAAAGAGCTTGTACTTGACCAGGAAGTCTACGCTCGAACTGTTGAGCGCTATCGAAGAAGCGGCCGGGAACCTTCGCCATATCTGAAGCGTAATGCGATGGTCATCGACGGAGCCCGGGTGATACATAATGAAAAAGGGCTCGCTCCCGGTATGATCATTCACTGCCTGGAACGGTTTCAGGGGCACTATCTTGTCCTGATGCCGGGCGTTCCAGAGGAGATGGAAGCCATGATGCGTAGCGCGATCGTGCCCTTCTTTTCGGAGAAGTCCTGCACTGTTATCGTTCATTCACACATCAAAACGACAGGGATCGGTGAAACGGCCCTTGCCGATATCATTCGCGTCATCGAGGATAATGTGCCGGATGGCACATCGCTGGCCTATCTGCCGCATGCCGCGGGAGTTGATCTCCGCGTCAGCTCGATCGGCATTGATAAGGAGGTTGTCGACAAAGATAACCGGAAAGTTGTCGAAGCCATTGCCGAGGCAGCCGAAGAGTTTGTCTATGCGACGAGCGACATAACCCTCGAAGAGTGCATCGGCAGGTTTCTGGTGTCAGGAGGACTGAAAATTGCAGCCGCAGAGTCCTGTACCGGAGGTCTCGTCGCATCGAGGCTGACCGATGTAGCAGGATCTTCACGATATTTTTTGCAGGGCTTTGTGGTGTACAGCAATGACTCCAAGGAAAAAAACCTCGGCGTGCGGTCCGAAACCCTTGCATTGCGGGGAGCGGTAAGTGAAGAAGTAGCGGGCGAGATGGCTCAAGGGTGCCTTTTGAGAGCAGGTGCGGATATGGCGATTTCATCAACAGGCATTGCCGGCCCGGACGGCGGTTCCGAAGCCAAGCCTGTCGGAATGGTGTGCCTTGGCCTCGCGAACCGAAAAGAAAATAACCGGGTAGAAATTGAAACGACAACCTTTTATACACACGGTGACCGTTTGCGCAACAAAATCCGGTTCAGCGAAGCTGCCCTGAGGATGGTGTGGAAAAAACTCAGGGATTTACAAGCGCAAGATTGAAGGTATAGCGTATCCCGTCCTGGTATTTGAAGGCCTCAACAAAGAGGGTATCCAGCGCGGTAAGATGGTACGTACCGGTAATTGTTTTGCCTGCCTTGTCCGGTTTTCTGTCCGAATCGTTGATGGTTATGATTCCTTCGCCTATGGTCAGGGTCAGGTTGTTCCCCTGTATGTCGATAGTTCCCCTGCCGAAATACCCGTAATTGCTGCCGAAAAAGGAGCCGTTTGCCTTGATGGTGTAGGTGTGTTCATCGCTTACCGACCCGGTAGCATCGAATGTGTTGATCGGAATAGGTACCTTGAGGAAATCCGGTGTAACGGATGCCCTGACCAGTTTCCAGGTTCCGATGAGCTTTTCCGATCCTTCAACAGTTTTCGCCAGGGCTGTTGTGTCGTTACGTGAAACCGTGTGCCGGCCTGACTGGTAATTGAAAGATGCAACACCGGCAGCCCCCGACAGTGCAAGGAGAAGCAGTGCCAGCCATATTGTTCTTTTCCTGTTCATAGTGTTGTTGCTCCGTCTGAAATGGTCATAACGTTGATCGTTCACTTAAAAATAATTTAGAGGTTTTTTACCTCATAAGGTTTTTTTGTGCTGAAGTTTTTTGGCTATTTGAAGAGAGGCGTCCATAAGCCGGCTCCAGGGTTTATAATGCATCCGTGAGAGGCTTTTGGACAATTGTGTCTATCTTCGTCATTCTTCAATTTGATTACTGTAGAGCGTTTCATGCCGAGTATTAACAGATTACCCGAGATCGTTGCCAACAAGATATCCGCCGGGGAAGTTGTCCAGCGTCCCGCGTCGGTGGTGAAAGAGCTGCTGGAAAATGCAATAGACGCCGGGGCAACAAGGATTACCGTGTCGGTTAAAGATGCCGGAAAAGAGCTTGTTCAGGTTATCGATAACGGCACGGGAATGGACGAGGAAGATGCCGAGAGGTGTGTCGAGCGTTTTGCAACCAGCAAGATTTCAAGCGCGGAAGAGCTCGAGTCTCTGCAAACCCTTGGTTTCAGGGGGGAGGCGCTTGCCAGCATATCCGCTGTGTCCCATTTCGAAATAAAGACACGGCGCGAAAGTGATAACGTCGGAATACATTTGCTTTACGAAGGGGGTAAACCGGGTGAAAAGGCAGGGGCTGCATGTGATGCGGGTACCCTGGTGAGTGTCAGAAACCTCTTTTATAACGTTCCTGCCCGACGGAAGTTCCTGAAAACAAATGCCACGGAATTCAAGCATGTTTATGATATCATAAAAGCCCAGGTACTGGCCTATCCCGAAATCCGGTGGCAGATGTTCAATGATGACCAGGAGCTGTTCAATTTCAGAAGCACGGATATCCATGAACGTCTCAACTTTTTTTTTGGTAATGAATTTTCCGAAAGCCTGATCGAGGTGCAAGAGGAAAACGAGTTTCTTTCTCTTCACGGTTATGTCGGCAAACCGTCCATGCAGAAACGTCGGAAAAATGAACAGTTTATCTATGTGAATCGTCGTTTGATACAGAACAGGATGCTTTCCCAGGCACTGCAGCAGGCATACGGAGAGTTGCTCATGGAACGCCAGTCACCGTTCGCGCTTCTTTTTCTTAACCTCGATGCGCAGCAGATCGATGTCAATGTTCACCCTTCGAAGCTGGAGGTCAGGTTTGAAGACGAACGAAGTGTTCGTACGATGTTTTATACGGTGATTAAAAGGGCTGTCCGGTCGCAGAATTTTTCCCCCGATGTTCGCGGTGCGGGTTTTCGGGAAGAAATACAGTTTTTGCCCGGCAGATCTGCTGAAAGCACTGAGGCAAGGCTCGGATACAAAGAGATTTCTTCCGGTGCGCCAACTACGGGAGAGCTTTACAGAGAATACAGGCAGGATAAGCTTGATGAGGGCATTTCAACTGGAGGGTTTGTCGGAGAACAGGAGGAGATGTTTACGCCGGGTAAAGAGTTTTTTCTTGAACCTCGGAGGGAGCTGCGCAGAAGCGATTTTGTGCAGGATTCGACAAAGCCGGCTGACGGGGAGCTACAGGAGGAGCAGGAAACCGATCCCAAAATCTGGCAACTGCACAACAAGTACATTGTCTGTCAGATCAAAACCGGACTTATGGTGATTGACCAGCATGTTGCACATGAGAGGGTTCTCTATGAGCGTGCGGTGGATATTATGAACAACAATGTTCCGAATTCCCAGCAATTGCTGTTTCCCCAGAAAGTGGAGATGAAACCGTGGGAAATAGAGATATATGAGGAAATATGCGATGACCTTGGCAGGCTTGGTTTCAACCTGAGTTCCTTGGGGGCCGGAACCGTCATGATCGAGGGTGTGCCGCAGGATGTGCGAAGCGGTTCGGAGTCCTATATTCTCCAGGATATGATACAGGAGTACCGGCAGAATGCCGAAAAGCTGAAGATCGACAAACGGGAAAACCTTGCCAAATCATATTCCTGCCGCAATGCGATCATGAGCGGACACAAATTGGGCCTTGAGGATATGCGTTCGCTGATAGACAGGCTTTTTGCTACGAAAATGCCCTATGTCTGTCCTCATGGCCGTCCTGTCATTATCAGGATCTCTCTCGGAGAGCTCGACAGGATGTTCGGGCGGAAGTAGATTTGGGGTGGATAATGGAAAATAGTACATTTACCCGCATACCCTTGTAGCTCAGTGGATAGAGCAACAGTTTCCTAAACTGTGGGTCGGCAGTTCGAGTCTGCCCAAGGGTACCGGCACCCCTTTCCCCCCTTTTTACCGGCAATCTTGCCGCCTGGATGGCGGCAAGGATGAAAAGATGAAAATAAAGTGCTTCCTATCTGTGGGCGTTACTGGCAGTCTCCTCCTCCCTCGAAATCCGGATCATACTGCTCCCAGAGCCACCCTGCCACTTTTTCCAGCTCATCATCGGGCAGTGTTACCGGGGGCATCAGGCCGAAGCGTTCAAATGTCCCGGCGCCAAGAATGGACTTCTCTACAGCCGGGGCTTTCATGAAGGAAGCCATATCGGCTACGGCACCTGCTTTCTTGCTGTACCGAGATCTGTACTGACTGGCAAGGGCTATTATTGAAGGCGCGCTTTTTGCCGGAGGTGACAATGAGTGGCAGGATTGGCAGCTTTTCCTGTAGATTGCTTCTCCTTCTTTCAGTGCTGCTTCTTCAGCCTCTTTTTTCGCAAGAGCTTCTCTATTCCCGTCCGAATCGATTTCGGTAACCGTTTTGGATGAAGCTTCCGATTCTACAGTAGTCCCGGACTGCTTTTCCGGAACGGGGGCACTCTGCTGCTGGCATGCTGTGAAAAAGGTTGCCGAAGCAATCAATATGGTACTGAGAGTATGAGGTGAAAAAACACGTTTCATAATAATTTTTGATTGGTTCAATAATAACAAGGCAATGAGGTATAATAAATAATCTGCACCGAAAAAACGGCTCGAAAAAAATGCCCTCTGTTTGATATGGTCAATAGCCTGCCAAAAATTGGTTTTTACGGTGAAGTATGATAAAAAACTAAGGAGCAGGATACAAAGACTTCCGTTTTTTTGTGGATTCCTCGATGCCGATGAAACAGATTTTACTCATAACTCATAAAAAGCCACAGCGCCATAACCGACAACGGCTTCCTTATCGGCAAGAGGTGTGTCGCCGCTGTTTGCATAAGAAAGCTCTTTTGCTTGCCAGCCGAAATGATCCGCGAGCTGCAGGAGGGTTTTAATGCAGTCTGGCCCACAGAAAAGAGTGACTTCATGAGCAATTCCTTGCTGCAATGTTTCCTTGGCATGTTTTTCGAGTCCCTGGATATCCTTTTGGACGATGAAACGAATCGTTTTACGATCAATAGTACAGGCGTCGTTCCAGGAGGGGTAGTGTGAAAGGTCGGTGCTCGCAATGACGAGATCATCCGGCCCTAATACGTCACGTAGCAGTTTGAATGCGGTATGGTAAATGTCCGGCGGGTTTTCGCCGAAAAGCATTGGCAGAAGGGTGAACCCCGGTTTCAAGGATAGCTGCAGAAAAGGCAACTGCACTTCAAGGATGTGATCTGAATAATGGGCTGTGTTTGAGTACATGATAAATTCGGGACAGCTTTCACGCAATTTCTTCGCAAGGTCGGTGTTTACCGGGACCCTGCCCAGCGGAGATTCCCACGTCTCATGACCGTCGAGTGCAATGCCGCCAAACCTATAGGCATGGGCGTTTCCCATCATGAGTACGGTTTGAAAAGACCTGTGCCGGAGTGTACCGTAAGCCGCCGCAGCTACGGGGCCGCTGAAGTCGTAGCCCGCATGGGGCACCATAATTGCTTTTATGCACTTGTCTTCAAGATCGTCCGAAGGAGCATTCTTTAAAAGGTCGGCGACACACGTTTCAAGTTCTGCGGGATCGGAGGGATAAAACGATTCCGCGACAGCAGGATATCGGATCATGGGTTCCATAACTGATTCCGTTCAGGAGTTGACGATTA
>JAKSDB010000186.1 GCA_022360415.1 Chlorobiales bacterium | reverse complement strand
TTGCAGAAGTAAAGGGAATTATCGTCGCATTTATGCAATGTTGCTGATCCTTTATTTTATCAATTCCGTCATGTGGGCGCTTGGGACAAAAAATTATGGCACGGCAATCCGTCATCATCTTGTTCCGTACTGGATAATAGTGCTTCTCGGGTACGCCGGTTCTTGCAGAATCGCTGAATAAGTTTTTCTTCATTGTGAAACAGAAATATCAGAAATTTGTTTCCTGACACCGGGTAATTGAATGAAAAAACAGGATGACAAGCATCCGGCTTCATACAGCCGGGCAGCCTGCTGTATGATAAACTTCATGGGCGAAAAAGTATGTCACTATACTACTGAATAATGAGCCATATCATTTTGATAGGTGGGGTTGCGCACTCGCTGGTCAATTTTCGTGGTGATTTTATCCGTGCATGTGTTGAAGCCGGTCACCGGGTGACGGCTATGAGCGAACCGGCTTCCAAAGAGCAGATCGCCGCTATTGAAGCGCTGGGGGCAGATTATAAGCCGTATCCGATACAAAAAAGCGGCCTGAACCCTGTAGAAGACCTCTATACCCTCCAGCATCTTATCAGGGTGTTTGGTAAGATTGTGCCGGATGTTGTTCTTGCCTATACTATAAAACCGATTATCTGGAGTGGTATTGCATTGCGTGTTTTGTCTTCCAAAACATCTTTTTTTGCTTTGATCACAGGTCTCGGGTATGCTTTTCAGGGATCGGGCCTTGCCGGAAAAGCGCTTGCGGGAGGGGTGTCCAGTCTTTATCGTGTGTCTTTAAGTAGTGCGGATGGAGTGATTTTTCAAAATAAAGCCAGCAAACGATTATTTATAAACAGGAGGATAGTGGAAGAAAGGCATTGTCATCTGGTCGGGGGGTCGGGTGTGAACCTTGATCGTTTTAACGCTGAGCCTCTGCCTAGAACCGTTCGCCCTGTTTTTCTTCTCATCGCAAGACTTATTCGTGAAAAAGGGATCCATGAATATGTCCAGGCTGCGAGGATCGTAAAAAAGAAATATCCTCAAACTGACTTCCTGTTGCTCGGACGCTTTTATGATGCACCGGGAGGAATTGCCAGGGAGGAGGTTGATTCATGGCAGAAAGAAGGGGTGATTCGCTTTCTTGGTTCAACGGAGGATGTACGCCCTTTTCTTGCGTCGAGCCATGTTTTTGTTCTACCCTCCAAGTACGGAGAAGGCCTGTCGAGAAGTATCATGGAAGCTCTGGCGACTGGCAGGCCTGTGCTGACAACCGACAATCCCGGTTGCCGGGAGATGGTAGTCGACGGGAAAAACGGCTTTATCGTGCCTACAGCCGATGCTGAATCCCTGGCCGAAAAAATGATCTGGATGCTTGAAAATCGTCACCGTTGGAAGGACATGGGGTGCTACAGCAGGAAGCTGGCCGAGAGGGGGTATGATGTTCACCGGATCAACAGGGAATTGAAGGCAATTATGGGGCTGTAATGGGAAAAAGGTTATTTGATATTCTGATAAGTCTGCTTTTGCTGACGGTTCTTTCTCCTCTTCTTCTTTTACTTGTACTTCTTGTGCGCATCCGGCTGGGAAGACCTGTTTTTTTTATTCAGGAACGTCCGGGAAAGCATGGAAAGGCTTTCCGTATATACAAGTTCAGGTCAATGACCAATGTGCGTGATGCGGAAGAGAAGTTGCTGGCCAACAGTGATCGTATGACACGATTGGGCAGTTTTCTCCGTTCTACAAGTCTCGACGAGTTGCCAGAGCTCTGGAATGTGCTGAAAGGCGACATGAGCCTTGTAGGACCCCGCCCTCTGTTAATGGAGTACCTGCCCCTGTATACTGCCGAACAGGCAAGGCGTCATGACATAAAACCTGGTATAACAGGCTGGGCACAGGTTAACGGAAGAAATGCTATAAGCTTTGAAGAAAAACTGCAGTATGACATCTGGTATGTGGACCACCTGTCGTTCTGGTTGGATTTCAGGATTATCTGGATAACGGTAATAAAGGTTTTAAAAAGAGAAGGTATCAATCAATCCGAGGGTGTTATCATGCCAAAATATACCGGGCAACAGAACAGTGAAGAATCTTGATGCTTTTGACAACAGCTCCTTAAGGTCGATTAATTATTATAATTGAGCGACAGATCATGTTTAATATCTTAAAAAACGCGTCAGAATGGAGGATGGTTTTGGACGCGGTTGGTAGTTACGATTTCTTATCATACCTTTGATTTTCACAGGATCAGTTCCGATAACGGAGAGGGATTCCCCATCATGCTCGCGCATTATGGCGGCAGGCAGGATCGATCTTTCTTGAACGTTTTTTGTCCCGGCCATGGTACAAGGCAGGCAAGGTGCCGGGGTAACCGGTTATGGCTGCTGTTCTTCCGGAATTCCGGTGGCATTGTGTTGTTTTTGAGGTTATTATGAAGTACAATTAACGTTGCGAAAGTTGGTTTATCCATAGAGGGGCATACTGTTGGGGGTCCCTACTAATAATGATCGGAATTGATGTTATCCCCTGTAATTTTTGTCGCTAATCGGGGTTATGCTCTGAGTAACTCCCGAACTCGTTTGATACAGCATTTTTTAAAGTCAGGAAGAACAGTGGTGCTTGTGACCGCGGACGATGAGGAAAGTCGTTTTCTTTGTCAAGCGGGAGCAGTGCTTGAGCCTGTTGAATTTAACCGTGGAGGATTTTCACTATACGGTGACGTGAGGACTTTCTGGCTTCTGAGCAAAATATACAGAAAATGGAGCCCTGCTCTGGTTCACCATTTTCATGCAAAGCCGGTGATCCTCGGTTCTATGGCAGCAAAGTTGGTTTTTGGGAAAGGAGGCTGTGTTGTCAATACAATTACAGGTCTGGGCCATGCCTTTGATGAGGGGAAGGTCACTAGGAAGTTAGCCAGTATCGGCTATGGTAGGGCGTCGTCATTCGCAAGGACGACAATTTTTCAGAACAAAGATGATAAACGTCTTTTTCTTGAAAAAGGATGGGTGGAAAATAGCAGGGCGAGCCTGATTGCCAGTTCAGGTGTTGACCTCGAGAAATTCAGTTATATCAACCGGCAGCACCGCGGCCATAAAGCTTTTACGGTCATGATGTTAAGCAGGTTGCTGTGGAAGAAGGGCATACAGGAATTTATCGAAATTGCGAAGAGAATTCGTTTGCAAAAGCCGGGTGTTCGTTTTCTGCTTGCCGGTGAAGAAGACCCTTTACATCCTGATGCGATCGACATGGTATTGGTTCGTGAAAGCCGGGAGATTGAATATCTCGGCAGGGTTGATGATGTGAGGCCTTTGCTGACGGGTGCGGACCTGTTTCTTTTTCCATCCCACTATCGTGAAGGCGTGCCGCGTGCGATCCTTGAAGCTGCGGCAACCGGTCTTCCTGTCGTGGCCTTTGACGTGCCGGGCGTCAGGGAAGCCGTAATTGATAATCGAACAGGCTTTCTTGTGGCAGATCGTGACCTTGGCAGATTGACAAACAGCGTCAGGACTCTTCTTGATGACAAGGCTCTCCGGCTGCGCATGGGGCTTGAGGCAAGGCGGTTTGTGCAGGAATATTTCGATATCCGCATCATTACTACACGTTACCTGCAATTATATGCCGATCTGGGTGTGGGTTCTTCAATATGAATTGTTCTCCTGTGATCATTATTGGCGCTCCCCGTTCCGGGACAAATATCCTTCGGGATGTTTTACTGCAGGTGCCCGGATTTGGCAGTTGGCCATGTGACGAGATAAACTATATATGGAGGTATGGCAATGCAAGTTACCCAACGGATGAGTTGCTTCCCGAGAACGTAACTCCTGTGGTGAGTCGGTATATTCGCAATTCATTCAGCCGCCTTGCTGAACGAAAAAAGCTGTCAACGGTTATAGAAAAAACATGTGCCAACTCGTTGCGAGTGGCTTTTGTAGACAAGATCATGCCAGAAGCACGGTATGTTTTTATCTACCGGGACGGCATCGATGTTGCTGGTTCTGCCTTGAAGCGCTGGAATGCCAAGATGAATGTTTCTTATCTGGCGAGAAAAGCCCGCTATGTCCCGCTCTCAGATATTCCCTTTTATACAGGCAGATACCTTTACAGCAGGACGTACCGTTTGTTTTCAGGGGAGAATCGTCTTGCTTTCTGGGGCCCGCATTTTGAGGGAATGGATAACGCTCTGCGCAATTACTCTCTTGTCGAAGTCTGTGCGTTACAGTGGAAACGTTGTCTTGAACTTTCCGAAAAGGCATTTGCGGATATGGAAAACGATAGGGTGATAAAAGTGAGATATGAAGACCTGGTTACTGAGCCGGTAAAAGAGCTGAGACGGATTATCGGTTGCCTTCAACCCGGAACACGGGAAGCGATTATTCAATCTGCAGCCGGAAATTTAAAGGATTCGAGCGTAGGAAAAGGGCGGATGTTCCTGCCTCCTGAAGATTATGACAAAGTGCGTTTGCTAATCAATGACACATTGACAAGATACGGATATCCTTGAAAAACTATCATCAATCTCCACCGGTTCAGACATATGTCGCTTAACAATCGTTCCTTTCACACCCGTTCTTCTGAAGGGCTTACATTGTCTCAAGCGTTTGGCAAGAGGCTGTTCGACATCTGTGGTGCCGCTGGCGGATTGGTGCTTACCTTCTGGGTTATCCTTCTCGCGTTTGCTGTGGTAAGTATTGATACGCGGAGCAATGGTTTTTTTGTTCAGCAGAGAGTAGGTCGAAGGGGAAAGCTGTTTCGCATAATTAAAATTCGTACAATGCGTAACGGCAAGGAAACAGGGAAAACTGTAACCACAATTGAAGATGCACGAATCACAACACTTGGTAAGTTTCTTCGGAAAACCAAAATAGATGAACTACCCCAGTTGATCAATGTTCTCAAGGGCGAGATGAGTTTTGTCGGTCCGCGTCCTGATGTTCCCGGTTTTGCGGATTGCCTTGAAGGAGATGATCGTCTTGTTTTGGCAGTTCGGCCAGGAATTACAGGCCCTGCTACGCTCAAATACCGTGACGAAGAGCTATTGCTTTCGGAAACGGAGGACCCTGAGCAGTACAACCGCAAGGTGGTTTTTCCGGATAAAGTTCGTATTAACAGGGAATATGTCAAGAATTGGTCATTTTCCAGGGATATGAAATATCTTTGGGAGACTTTTTTCTAATAGTTTTAGTCAAGCAATGCAAAATTTCCCGCCCTGGCCCTCATTTACAAAGGAAGAAACCGATGCGGTTTCCAGAGTGCTTTTGTCCAACAGGGTCAACTACTGGACGGGTGCAGAGGGGCGCGAATTCGAAAAGGAGTTTGCAGCTTTTTGCGGCTGCAGATATGCCGTTGCTCTTGCAAACGGTACCGTAGCCCTTGAGCTTGCGCTCAGGGCTCTCGGTGTAGGGCAGGGGGATGAAGTAATTGTCCCCTGTTATACCTTCATTGCAACTGCCAGTGCTGTTGTTGCCTGTGGTGCGGTACCTGTCATGGCCGATATTGACAGCAGGAGTCTGACAGTAACCGCCGAAACAGTTTCTCAAAGACTTGGCCCAAAGACAAAAGGAATCATTGTGGTGCATCTCACGGGGTGGCCCTGTGACATGGACCCTATTATGGAGCTTGCAGAGGAGCATGGTCTGAAAGTGGTAGAGGATTGTGCTCAGGCGCATGGCGCGAGTTACAAAGGCCGCGCTGTCGGGACGATCGGTGATATTGGCGCATGGAGTTTCTGCCAGGACAAGATTATGACGACAGGTGGAGAAGGAGGTATGGTCACGACAAACAGTGAGGTACTGTGGAAAAAGATGTGGTCGTACAAGGATCATGGCAAAAGTTGGGAAGCGGTGCATGAAAAGCTCCATCCAGAGGGTTTCCGATGGGTTCACGAGACATTTGGTACAAACGCGAGAATGACGGAAATGCAGGCTGCTATCGGAAGAGTACAGCTTCAGAGAATGCCGGAATGGCAAGAGAGGCGAAGAAGGAATGCCGCAGTTCTGATCGAAGGGTTTACTGCTGTTTACGGTATAGATGTGTATGAGCCGCCAGCCGACGTTGTGCATGCCTACTATAAATTCTATGCTTTTTTAAACGACGAGATTCCGGCAGTACCCGGAACACGGGATGCTGTTATGGCGGGGATCAATGCTTCGGGCGTCCCCTGTTTCAGCGGGATATGTCCGGAAATATATCTTGAGAAAGCGTTTGGAGAAATGATTCCGGCCATGACTGAACGCTTGCCTGTTGCCAGCGGCAGGGGGCAAAGAAGTCTGATGTTCCTTGTTCATCCGACTCTGGGGGAAGATGAGATGCGTCAAACAGTTGATGTTGTCCAACGGGTATTATCGGGGTTCTGAGTGAACTCGCCACATGCCCTTATGATTACACCATGAGATAATGTTTGGTTAGGTAAGGATGTTTTTTTATATCGATATGGATTACAAGATGTATGGCTCTTGTCTGTTTATGCCGCCTGGATCGGGCCTGATCGTTTTCTATGACAGTACTTCGCAAAATTCTACGCTACCTTGCCCCGGCCAAAGGGAAAATTGTGCTCGTTGTGCTGGTGAGCATATTTACCTCGGTTCTCGGGGCGGTCTCCATATACTCGGTTCTTCCCCTGCTGAATGAAATTTTTTCTGCTGATAAAACCATCAGTGTAGCTGAAAGTGCGGTTCCATCGACCGGCATGAAAGATGATACGACTTTCCGGAAAGGAGCGGCGCAGGGTTCAGCGGTATCGGTGAACACAGAGGATATGCAGCGGAAGGTTGCAGAGCTGTATCAGAAAATGTTCTATGCAGATACAAAACAGCGTACCCTGCTCAACATATGTTTTTTTCTGATAGCGGCCTTTGCCCTGAAAAACCTTTTCATTTACCTCAACAGGCAGGTCATTTACCGGATCCAGACAAAAGTCACCAAAGAGCTCAGGGATGATGTGTTTCATTCCATCATTGAAATGCATCTGGATTATTTCAACAAGCGCCGTGTAGGGGGATTGATGAACCATGTATACAACGATGTACAGAACGTGCAGAATTCGATCAGTCTTGCGTTCATCAATTTCATACAGAATCCTTTTTCAATCTTTGTCTATGTCGGAGTGCTTTTTATCCTGAGCTGGAAGCTTACGCTTTTCGCTTTTTCAATCTCTGTGATCATTTTTATTGTCATCCGCCTTATTGGGCAGCAGATCAAGAGTCTGTCCAGAGTTTTCAGGTCGAGAATGGGTGACATGAACTCCGTGCTTAACGAGAAGTTTAACGGAATAAAGGTTATCAAGTCCAGTGCTTTTGAGGGTATCGAGGTAGAACGTTTTAAAAGTTTTACGAAAGAGTTCAGAAAACTCGACCTGAAAATCTACCGCCTTCATAATATTGTCAGTCCTCTCAATGAAACACTTCTGGTGGCGGCGGTTGCCATGGTACTCTGGTTCGGGGGTTTGCAGGTTTTCGAAGGTGCAATGTCCGCCAATGAGCTTATAGTTTTTGCTTTCAGTCTTTATTCTGCCATGGGGCCGATGAAAATGCTTGGAGAGGCAAACTCGAAAATTCAGGAAGGCATGGCATCTGCGGAAAGGCTTTTCGAGGTAATAGACGCCGAGCCGCTCGTAAAAAACGGCCAAAAGCCTATTAATGGTTTTTCCGAAAGTATCAGGTTTGACAATGTCTGTTTCAAATATCTCAAAACCCCTGAAGAGCCCTATGTTCTGGACCATGTTTCCTTTGAAATCAGGAAGGGTCAAGTACTGGCCCTTGTCGGCCGGTCCGGGTCAGGCAAATCAACGGTCGTCGATCTGCTGCTGCGTTTCTACGATGTTGATTCCGGCAGTATTTCTATCGATGGCATCGACATCCGGGAACTGGATTATAAGCATCTGCGCAGTATGGTCGGTGTTGTTGGCCAGGAAGTGATTCTTTTCAATGACACGATCGGGCAGAATATTGCTTATGGGCTTCATGAACAGGCAGAGCGTGCCGAGGTAGAACGAGCTGCCCAACTGGCAAACGCCCACGATTTTATCGAGGCGAAGCCGGATAAATATGATACAGTTATAGGGGATCGCGGGGTACAGCTTTCGGGTGGACAACGGCAACGACTGGCGATTGCGCGTGCGATGGTTAAAAATCCTGACTTGCTCATCTTTGACGAAGCTACCAGTGCTTTGGACAACGAGTCGGAAAAGGTCGTTCAGAAGGCAATTGACCATGCCCTGGAGAACAGAACTGCGCTTGTTGTGGCTCACAGGCTGTCAACCATAAAAAATGCCGACAGGATACTTGTTCTCGACAAGGGAAAGATAGCAGAGTCAGGTACACATGGCGAACTGCTGGAGAAAAATGGCCTCTATAAGAAATATCATGACATTCAGTTTGCCGGTGTTTCGGCGAAGAGTACGTGATTGTTGCTGTCATCTTTCAGGCCCAGGATTTGGAACGTGTGACGACCTGAATATGGTAAGAAGGGATGTGTTCTATTCGTATCTGCTTTCAATGAAACGATTTATATTTTTAACGCATCTTTCCGTGAAAATCTTGTGGCAATGTTGGGGCACAGTGTGGCAGTATCAGGCAGTTTCCCGTTCTTTTTCCAGCCACGCCCCGAACATGAGTATATCCCAAAGATGATGTTGCCAGTTATGTTTCCCTTCAAGATGTTCCTTCCACTTTAAGCGCACAGGGTGAGGATTTAGATAGCCGTCGTTTACAAGACGCGATTCGTCAAGCAGGCTTTCCGCCCATTCACGCAAAGGTCCCCTCAGCCATTTGTCAATCGGTAACCCGAATCCTTTTTTGGGCCTTTCGATCAATTGCTCCGGAACATAATTGTATAATACTTGACGAAGAATCCACTTGCCTTTTCCATTGTTTATTTTCATGGAAAAAGGTATGCTCGAGGCGAACTCGACGACACGGTGGTCCAGAAACGGTACCCGGGTCTCAAGTGAAACACTCATCGCCGCTCTGTCGACCTTCACCAGTATATCGTCGGGAAGGTACAGCAGCTTGTCAAGCAACATCATCTGTTCCACCACCGGGCCAGGTCGCAATTTCAAAAGAGCAGCATGATCCGCAGGTTCGCAACCATTCAGCACAACTGTTTCCGGGCTGGACCAATGGCTTGTGAAATTACGGTACAACTCACTACTGTCGCTGACTTTCAATACTCGTGAAATCTTGCCGATCTTGTTATGCAGATTCAATCTTCTGCTTTTCTTTCCCACAACAAAGGACAACATCTGATCTGCCCTGTTCCATGAAGCTGGGCTGAAATAGTCCAGACCGTCTGCTATCAGGCGACGCATGTACAGGGGAACCCGGTTAATCCTGTTCCACCATTCATGTGTCAGGAAATACCTGTTGTAACCGCCAAACAATTCATCCCCGGCATCGCCGGAAAGTGAAACGGTCACATCCTGCTTTGCCATTTCCGATAAAAGATACGTAGGGATTTGTGAGTCATCAGAAAAAGGTTCGTCATAAATGAGCGGCAGTTTCGGAATAACCGCCATTGCCTGGTCAGATGTCACATACATTTCAGTATGGTCGGTTCCAAGATGTCGGGCTACTGCCATAGCATGGTTAGCTTCATTGTAGTCAGCATCATAAAAGCCGATGGAAAACGTCTTCACAGGTATTGACGACTGAGCCTGCATCAAAGCAACTATGGTTGATGAGTCGATGCCTCCGGAAAGAAACGCCCCCAGTGGAACGTCCGCTGCCATTTGTTTCATAACGGCATCCCTTAACAACTGGTCAAGGGCATCAGATGCCTCTCGCTCATCTCCGGCGAAATGATGAGATGAATTTTTGTCATCGTGTTTTGAAAGAGACCAGTATGCAACAGGATGTATCTCTTTGTTTTCGACCCTCAACGGCTCCTTTATTTTTATATGACAACCCGGAGACAGCTTCTGGATACCTTTGTATATTGAGTAAGGAGCCGGGATATAGCTGTGGCGTAATTGAAGTGTTATAGCGTTATGGTCGATTTCTCTCCTGAAATCCGGATGGATTTTCAAGGCTTTCAGTTCAGAGGCGAAAAAAAACACATTTTCCTGCCAGCCATAATAGAGAGGTTTTTCACCCATGCGATCTCTCGCGAGATACAATGTTCTCTTCGCTCTGTCCCATAAGGCCAGGGCAAACATTCCGATAGACCTGGTTAACGTGAGTTCAAAGCCCCATTGTTCAAAGCAGGCAAGCAGCGTTTCGGTGTCAGAATGCCCTTTCCATATCATACTCTCTTTGCGGCCTTGATGATCAGCAAGACAAAGAGGATTGCCCATCTGCATTCTCATCTCATCATGGTTATAGATTTCTCCGTTGAAGGCCAAAACATAACGGCCCGAGGCGGAAATCATAGGCTGATGTCCTGCTGGAGATAGATCAAGGATCGACAGACGTCTGTGTACAATCGAGATCAGGGCGTCATCATCGATCCAGATACCTGAATCATCAGGACCACGGTGGAGGATCGTTTCGCCCATACGTTGAGATACAGTCCTCACATCTGGAGCAGATAAAGAACCATATCCGATAAAACCGGCAAATCCGCACATATCAGGGAAAGAGCAAGAGATTCATACTGAGGTAACCTACTATCCCGCAACTTCTTTACCTGGAAACACAGCTATAAGCACTCAGTAGGCTATGGAAATTGAGAATTATGATCTTTATGATCTTAACGGTTTTTATTTTAAGTGCTTGTCATGTTCGAGCGACTAAAAACATGATTTCCCAGAGTAGCATTTTTTTGCCTGTTTGCAAAGTGTTTTTGTAGTTAGTTGTGGAAAGAAAAAGGTCTTCACTTTTTTCGTAGATCTCGAATGAGGCGAATCACTACAGCAACGATGTCGGTTTGCCCTTCCCTGTAGCGGGAGATAGCAGGAACATCCTGTTCAATTTTCAGGACCAAATCCCCTGGTTCTGGTACAGCTTCTCTGTCAAGTAAAAGCATATCCCCTTCCTTTATTCCTTCGACACACATTTTGGAGCCGAGAGCCATGGCCATGCCTTTTTCAGGCGGCATTGCATATAAACCGGAATCTTTTCGGGCCAAACCGCTTTGGTTTCCTTTTTGGACTCGTTCAATAGCTTTTGAATAGCTTTTTAATTCCTCTTTATCAGCAAGCATCTCTCCTTCCCCTGTTCTTATCCATTCAGGATTTAGACCATAAGGAATCAGATTGATTATTATTTTTCGTGGGTCTGAAATTCCTTTCAAATATCTGTTTACATTCTGGGGATAAATCCCAACAGTTCTTGCGAAATAAGCCTTCGACCATCCTTTTTCTTTTATAAAAGTAGCAAGCCGAGCAGCCATTTCCTTGTTTTTTTTAATCGATTCGATTTTCACCTTCTTGTTATTATAATCATTTTGATTATATTTGTGATGTGCAAGATAAATCCAAGATAAAAAAATCCATTGGTATGAAGGGGATCGATCTGCGAAGCTATCCTTACAGGGGAATACTGAAAGAGATATCTGACGAAACGGGAGTCGATGTAAGCATTGTTCACAAGGCATTGTTCAAGCGAAAATCGCCAAGTCCGGAACTGGCTGCACTTTTCAACCGCAAACTGCAGGAACGGAGAAGAGAGGTCAGGAAATTCAAGCGTTTAATCCGTCAGATTGTATGATTTTTTTTGAAAAACCCCATTCAGAAGTTCCTGCCTTGTGTGTCGAAGCCGGGAACCACGGCAGGAACCGCTCGAACAAGGTTCCTGCCGGTTCTAACGGATTTGGAAAAAATGAATTAGTAATCCGGGATATATGGCTTACAGTTAAAGAAGCCGGGAACCTTATAGGGATTACTGACAGGGCGGTTAAAAAGAATTGCAAAAATGGAAAATACGTCACCGAAATGGTTAACGGAAACGGTGGCAGACAATATAGAATACTTCTTTCTTCTTTGCCCAAAAAGGGACAAATGAACTGGAGAAAGAAACAGTTGAGCGCATTTGATCATAATATTCCTGAGCTATCCTCTTCATCACTGGACTTAACGGAGTTGCCCGAACTGTACTTGCAGGCGCCTGATTATAATCGTCGAAAATACGATAAATACTATCCTTTTTTTCAGTCGGTTGGTTTTTTCGAGGATTTGAAGCTCCCTCGGTTAAGTGAACTCAAAGAGCTCATTATACACTGGAACAGGGAGCATGCAGTGTATCCTGTTGGTTTGAAAGCGGTATACAAGCTTGCAAAGGAGTTGAGAGAAAAAGGGGTGGAAGCTTTTTTCGGCGGATACGGTAATAACCGGGGAAAGCATTGGTCCTTTGGAGAGTTAAGAAAGCAAGAGCTTGACAGTGTAGTGTTTGGAACATTCCGAAAAACATATCTACAGCCTTCAGCTCCATCAATTCGTGGTTGTTGGGATTTGGCCGCAGAGGTTGCTGTTCGTGCCGGCTTTCCAGCTGAAGATAAACTTCCTTCTCCCTCGGCGTTTCTGAAAAGGTTGTACAGCGACCTGGAGCTGGAGTACGGAGTATCCGGCAAAGCAGCAGCATACAGAGCACGTCATGGCTTGGCCGCTTTCGAGAGGAAATACGGTCATTATCTGGATCGTGATGATAGCGATTGTCCTGCTGGTTACGCATGGGTTTTCGATCACGCTCAGCTTGATATCATGGTGAAAGCGCCGGGGAATGAGCGCCTTGTAAGGTTCTGGATATCGGGGGTGCTGGATATGAGGTCGTGGAAACTGCTTTATTATGTTCTTAAAACCTCAACACCAAATTCACAGGATATCATTGACGTTTATCTTGGTGCCGTAGCCCGGTTTGGTGTGCCCGGTATTGTGTACCTCGACAACGGCAAGGATTACCGGTCGAAAGATTTCAGCGGGCGATCACGTAAGGTGCGTATCAAGCATGATGAAACATGGATGAGATCGGTGCTTGGGCAGACAGGGGTGGCAAGGGTTATTTTTGCTACACCTTTTAATGCAAAAGCAAAAAGGATAGAAAGGTGGTTCTTAAAGCTGCACGAAGGGTTCGAGAGGATTTTGTGTGATGGATATACAGGTACGAATACTCATGCGAGAACAACTGAACTGAAGCGGATTATCAAAAGGGGATGCGTGTTGGGTTATGAAGATTTTATCATGATGCTTGACCTTTTTATCGATTACCTGAACAGCAAGAAAGCAGATAAACGCAGCAAACTGCAAGGGCTGACTCCTGATGAGGCTTTTTCAAGATTTTACCAGGAACGACCGATGCTTGATCAGGAAGTGCTGATTTCATTGATGGGGCGAACAGGAAATGCGCGGAAAATTGGGCGCAATGGATACGAAGACGTAGAGGTGTCTAAACGGATAGGGTATAAAGCCTTGTACTGGGGAACATGGATGTCTGTATGGAAAGGCAGGAAGGAAGCTGTGTATCCCAGGCGCGACTTGACACAGCCGGAGAAAGCGTATTTCTTTAGTGACGATACACACGAGTTTTTGGGGGTGGGTTACCTGGATTTCTTCCGCGTGCGATCTCTTGCAAAGACAGCAGAAGAACAGCAGACACTAAGTGAGGCGTGGGCTTCGGTTAACGATGAACGTAAGCTGGTAAAGCATGCGGCTGATATACCTTTGGCAGGCTTGAATGGTTTGGAGGTTTTTAAGATGCGTCTTTCCGAGCAAAAAGGACTGCGGATTTTCAGGAATGGCAGTGTGAAAGAAACGGTGCGGTTGCAATCCAGGAATACAGGGACTGACGGAGATGCTCCGAATATGAAGGAGCTGGATGATTTGAACGAGAGGATGATCAGATCGGAGGCTCAAAGCATTCCGGAAAGCGATGAATGGGATATGTAATAACATGATAAAGAGAGAATAGACATTACCCTAAACAGGAGAAAGGATTCATGAGAAGCATCAGGCACTTTTTTTTGCGTTGGTTCGAGCGAGAGAGGCAATCAGACTGGTTGTTTCCCTGGGAGAAAAAGGCTAAAAGGTACAGGTCTTTTGAAAAGTGAGGAGTATTTGAAAATATCGACGGTTGACAATGCTGGATGGTTTGGTTTTCACCATATAATCTACTCACAATGGAAAAAAGAGAACAAAAAGCTTTGCCGGGAGCTGAGGTTGTATCTCAAATGACTGCGGATGAGCTTCGAGAACTGGTCAGAGATATTTCGCAGGAAGGAATAACACGAAGGTTTATTGCAGAAGAGTCGGGCTACAGGGATTCTGCGCTATCTGCCTGGATGAACAAGAAGTATTCGGTAAAAGATTTTGCCTTCGAAGTGGCACTGCGTTCCGCTCTGGAGCGGATCCTTGAAAGACGGTTTATGTCGGGAAACCGTGAGGGCAAGAAGTTTCGCCGGGTTAAAACATCAGTTGTTGAGGCAATGTTTAGCGCTGCTAAAATCTGCCAGTTTCAGGGATTAATAGGTCTCCTGACTGGTAAGGGCGGGCGGGGAAAGACGACGGCGGCTGAAATGTACGGGGCATCGGTGTCGAATGTTGTGTATGTTCGCACTTCGAAGTTCATGACCCGGAAACATCTCATGCAGGCGATAGCGAAGCAGGTGTCTGTCGAAGAGAAGAGTGCCTATGAGATGCTTGTGAAAGTATGTGGAAAACTCAAGCGACGGAAAAGTCTTGTGATTTTTGATGAGGCGGAAAATATCGGTCTTGATCTGCTGGATACAGTTCGTCAGATAAATGATTGGGCTAATGCAGGACTTTTGTTTATCGGGCAGGAAGCATTTTACGATACCCTTGTCAAGTCAAGACCATCTCATGAATATCTGGTTGACCGGTTCAAGCTGAGAATCAAGGTGAAAGATCTTGGATTAGCAGATGTGAAAATGCTTGCGGAAACTGAAATGCTTTTGCAAAACGGCCTTGAAAAAGTACTTCTGCGAGCATGTGAAGGGTCGGCGCGATTCCTTGAGACTCTAGTGTTCAAGCTGGTGCAGATGGTGGAGGAAGGCTTTGAGCTTGATGAGAGGCTTATTGTTAAAACAGCCGATGTGGTAAAGATTTTCTGAGCGCCTGATGCATGAGATGGATGCTCGATCAGACTGAAGGTTTGTGATACTATACTTAAAACAGGAGGATCAGACAACAGTGTAAAAGGTTGTTGTTTGAAGTACAGCAAAAATGTGGTTGGAATGAAAAGCACGAAAGAACAGCGAAAGAATATCAAGATCAGACAGAAGAAACTGGGGATGACTGATGTTGAGTATCAAGGCTTTCTGTCAGGTTGGGGGGTTGAGTCATGCACGCAGATGAACCGTGAACAGGCAATGGAGGCAATAGCAGCACTGGATAAACTGATGCGTTCCCGAGATATAGCCGAAAAGGATGAGATGTTCTGGGCATCCGCACCAAGAAACCTGGAAACGCGCTACGAAGAGCTTGTTCAAAGAGATGCTCGCTTTGCAACTCCGAGACAGTTACGGTACCTGGAAGGATTATGGATACGGGTGACAAGACAGCAAACGTGGGAAAGAGCGATGGCATCGTTCAGGGCATTTTTGCAGAAAAGGTTCCGTATCGGGGACATCCTCTGGGTAAAAAAAGAAGAGGTCGGAAAAATAGCAGCTGTTTTGCAGATTATGCAGGAAAAGGATAGTAAGAAAACCGGGTAATCGCAAGATCAAAACAGATTTGCGGTCTCGGATTTTCAAAGTTTTGTGTTTCTGATCAGCTGAAGAGCTGTTGCTGGTTTTTGCTGATTCGCCAGTTCAGACGGCGTTGAACCTGACGAACAGAAAGACCCGTTGCCCTTGCGATTTCACGGGTTGATTTTTTGCCGAAATGCTTTTCGATATAAGCCTGCTTCTCGTCTTTGACGACTCTTTTGGGGATATAAAAAGATTCTCCCCCGAAAGTTTCCTGGATAGACGTAGCCGCTTCTACACCGAACTCAGTTGCGATGTAATTGAGGAGGTCATTATTGTGGTGGTACACTGTTATTACTGGCTGGTTGCAGTGTTCTCTAAGAAAAAGTTTACAATTTTTCCCTGATTCAATCAAATATGATGTCTTTGATCTCTTCCTTGCCCAATCTCTGAATAGCCAGGTTGTTGCTGGTTTTACGCAGAATTTTCGGGTCGTTAAGGGTCTTTACCATGGTACTGAAGAGGTTCGCAGCGGTTTGTTTTACTTCAAGGATACCCCCGATTTCTGTATAGAGATACCGCTGTTTTTGGGTCAAGGATCTTTTTTTCTTTTATAACCGGACACTTCTTCTTGTAACCGTTGTATAGTTACACTCAGTGCTTTCAAAGTAACGGTATTTTCATGCATGTTTTGTGCCGCAGTGAGAATGGTTTGTGTATCGAGTTCCGAAGCCGTACACGTCGGGTCAGCTTTGCTGAGAATAATAATCAGGTTCTTGTCGACGCTGCCTTCGAGAGACTTGCCCATCGTCTCGAGTTTGGAAAGCTGCTTTGTCCGTTTGAGTCTTAGTTCTTTAAGGCTCATGGCTTACGGGTTAAATGGTTGGCACACCTGTTTTCAAGAATCTGGCTGGTTTTGTTGAGCAGGGCCTGAATGGCCTGTTCATGAGTTCTCATCCTTTCAACAACAGTGCGGAGCATGTTGATTTGCTGGCGGTTGTCTTCAAGCGTATTCATCAGAATCGACTGGTCTTTCTCACGGTCCTGCCTGATAGTTTCGATAATCCCCATATATATCTGCTTGTCTTTTTCCTTTTGCTGCTCGGCTTCATATGCTTGTAAGCGAATGTATTCCTCTGTCTGCCTGGCCTGGGAACGGATATAAACAAGCAGGACTACCGACACGATCAGAAGCGAGAAAAACAGCAAGGTTGCTATGCCGAGCTGCCCGGCAAGCTCGTTCATCTCACTGGCTATTATTGGATTCATACAAACATGTCTTGGGTTTTGTACAACGATTAAAAACTACGTTAAGAAACAGGAAAGCTGGAATGACGAGAGTCGGTGAGATGCTTCGCCGACTTGTTTCATTTTAAGCCGGAGTTA
>JAKSDB010000399.1 GCA_022360415.1 Chlorobiales bacterium | reverse complement strand
GCCCAGCCCCACTCGGCACAAGACCCGGTACTCTGCTCCTGACGGACGAAGAATCGACTCGTACAGGCAGACCGAGCCAAGCTTCACCTTCCAGTCGATTGCCTGGGGAGACAGGTTTATTTTCTCTCCTTTTCTTATCCGGGCAAGCGTGATATGCAGCAGAAAAGCCCTTTCAGGCCCACCGGCTTGAGGTTCGACAAGGCACGAGAGTTTTCCCTGAAGTTCTCCCAATGCATCGCAAGCTCCCCCCGAAGCCCATACCAGGCGAGGGTTCCTTGACGTTGGCCCAATTGATATTTCATGAAAACAGACGCCGAAAGCCCTGACGCCATCGAGCAGATCGTGGAGTTTCCCGCAGACCCCCTCGACATCCTCACAATACCAGGGGGGAACCAGCGTGACATGAAGGTTTTCCGGAGGAATCCAGCGAACCGGAAGTGTACCGTGAGAATCCCTGAAAGAGGAAGCTTTTTTCCGAAACACCTCGTCAGCAGGCATTGCGATGAAAACCCGTTTCCCCATTTTTCAGATATCCAGAACAAGATTGGCAAGCCACGTACCTTCTCTTGTTCGCCGGACTGAAGCTTCATGCAGTGTAACGGCTTTTATTTCTTCTTCCATGCCGATAATCTTCCTGCCTTTTACCACACCCTCGAAATGCCTCCCGGTGACAGCAACAAGCCGCAGTTCCTCATACGCTTCATGGTGAACCTGTCCGAGAAACACAAGTTCGTTAAGGAAATCAACCAGCAACGACAAAACGTCCGGTGAGCTCACCGACAGACGGCGCTCAACCACTTCCGACGAATAATCCGGACAGGAAACAGCATTCATTGCTTTGATTGATTCACCGAAAAGACCGCCAAGACTTTCTCCGGCGATCTCCAGCCGGACATCGGCTGTATGTTCATGAAGCGTATATGGCATAGTGGCATGCAGGCTTTGAAATTCCGGTTTTTAATGATACTTAAGGAAATAGTCAAGAAAACAGACCGACATGGCACCGCAGTTTTTCCTCTACAGTACAATAGTACCTCTTTTGGCAGGCAGTCTGAAACTTTTCAGTCCTGCTTTTCCAAAACTGCGGACTTTTTTCGAAGTAAGGAAAAACCTTTTCGCCGAACTTGAAAAAAACGCGGGAAATCCGGCAGAAAAAAATCCCCGGCTATGGGTACACGCGGCTTCTGCCGGAGAATTCGAGCAGGCAAGGCCGATCATAGCCGAAATAAAGAAAGCCCGTCCCGAAGTTTCGATATTCATATCATTCCAGTCCGAATCGGGTTTCACTCTTTACCGGAACTATGCCGATGCAAAAGCAGTGTTTTATCATCCGGTCGATACAAAGAAAAATGCAGAGAAAACCGTTGCACTGGTCAGGCCGGATGTTGTCATGGTCATGCGCTACGATTTCTGGCCGAACCATCTGTATGCCGCCAAAAAGCATGGCGCGGCCCTCATTCTCGCAGCCGCCGTGCTTCAGGAGCACTCCGTTTACTTCAAACCCTTTGCCCGTCAGTTCTATCATTACGTTTTCTCTCTGTTTGACTCTATATTCACCGTCTCTGACGAAGATCAGAAACGGTTCGCGAAAACATTCAACAGAAAGGATGCCTTGCAGGCAGGAGACCCCAGATTCGATCAGGTATTGCAGCGAAGCAGCAGAACGGACAGGATAGATCATCTGAAAAAGTATTATGCTGACTCCCCCGTTCTGGTCGCCGGCAGCACCTGGGAAAAGGATGAAAAGCTGCTTTTTCGAGCCTATACTTCACTTGCTGAAAAACTCGGTATGATCGTTGCTCCGCACGATGTCTCTCCGGAAAACATCCTGCGCCTCGAAAAAAAACTTTCATCAGACGGCATCCCTTTTGCCAGAAATTCCTCACTCCCTGAAGACTTTTCTGCAAACCGGGTTCTCATTATTGACAGAATAGGCCTCCTTGCAGAGTTGTATGCTCTTGCGGCAATCGCTTATGTCGGAGGAGGTTTCGGTGTCAATGTCCACAACACCATTGAACCCGCTGTCCATGGTATTCCCGTTCTTTTCGGCCCCAATCACCACAATTCTCCTGAAGCTGAAAAACTGGCAGAAAAAGGTGGCGCGACTGTAATACACGACGATCCCTCACTATTACACACCCTGAACAAGCTTGTTGATAGTCCCCTGGAAAGAGAAAAACAGGGCATTATTGCCGGCAACTATGTTCGAAACCATCTTGGTGCGTCCTGCAAGGTTGCCGAAAAGATCCTGAACACTATAAAAGTGAATGCGTATATTTCCTGAACTGATCGCCCCAACAGGTCATCAAACGATAATTGCATGTAAAATAATCTCTTATAACTCATTGACTGTACCCTTTCCCTTTATCCGTAACAGTTACCTTTTACAAGTTTAAATTACTGCCGTTATGTTAGCGCGAATGCAAAGCCTTTATCTTTTTATTGCCGCTCTTCTTGCTTTTTCAAGCATGCTTTTCCCTTTCTGGCACTTTATCGCAGACAGCCTCTACGTACTGAGAGACTTCAGGCCATTTACGGAAGCCAACGTCGTTCATATTGTCAGCCTTCATGTTTCCGGAATTGTTTCCCTCGCAATCGGACTGCTTTCGATCGCAGCTCTTTTTCTCTATAAAAACCGTACCCTGCAGAGCACATTGATCCTTGTTCTCTTTTTTCTTTTTCTTGTCGATATCCTTTCCGGCCTTACCGCGTCGCATTTCATGAACGTGAAACTCGGGCAGGATTTCGGGCCCGGTGTTGAACACTCCCCCGGCGCGGGATTTTTTGTTCTGCTCCCTATGCCTCTTCTTTTCTGGCTGGCCAGAAAAGGAGTGAAAAAAGATGAAAAAATCGCTACTGCGTACAAACGCCTGTAACAATGCTGACCGCCTGGACAATCGGTGATATTCACGGAATCGGCCCTGAAATCGTTTTAAAAAGCTTTCGCGAGATCGATCATGGTATTTGCAGACCGTTTGTTGTCGGGTCGGCAACAGCCCTCCGGTTTTATAACCGGAAACTCGACCTCTCCGTAACAATAGCCGAGTTCGAATCCTACCGGGACCTGGAAAATGCTACTGAGCTTCCCGACAATGTGCTTCCCGTGCTCAGCGCCGCCGAACCGGCAAGCCCGATCAACCCCGGAGTTATCTCCCCCGAAGCCGGGCACATAGCGATGCAAGCCATAAAAACCGCCGCAATGTTGTGCCTTGAAGGAAAGGCTCGCGCAATGGTAACCGCACCTGTCCACAAGGCAGCAATAGCCAAAGCCGGGTATGCAAACACGGGGCACACCGATTTCCTTGCCGAGCTGTGCGACATACCAAACCCGATCATGCTCTTTCACGATCAGACATCTTTACTTACCGTCGCCCTTGCAACCGTTCATGTACCCCTGCTTTCCGTATCCGGGCTGATTCGTTCGATGGACCTCGAAAGCTTCCTGCTGAGACTGTCAAAATCCCTGAAAACCGACTTCAGTATAGCTTCTCCCCGCATAGCTGTTCTCGGTCTCAACCCACATTCCTCGGACGGCGGTGTGATGGGAACCGAGGAAGAAACGGTTATCGCCCCCTGTATCGAAAAACTCGGAGAACAAGAGTCGATCGATGGCCCGTTTCCAGCTGACGGTTTTTTTGGGGCAGGCATGTACAGCCGTTATGACGCCGTCGTAGCCATGTACCATGACCAGGGGCTGCTTCCTTTCAAGGTGCTGTCATTTGAAACCGGCATCAACGTCACTACCGGCCTTCCTCTCGTACGCACCTCACCCGATCATGGAACGGGCTTTGACATTGCCGGGCTCGGCCGGGCATCGTCAAGAAGCTTTACCGAAGCCGCCATGCTGGCTGAACAGATAGCGGATAACAGAGGATATAAGTCAAAATTCAAAAGGTAAAACTCAAAAAAACAGTCAAGCGAGCCATCAAGCTCTCCAGCAATTGTAACAGTTCAACAATTCAACAGCTAACAATGATTTCATTTGTCAACGTGGACCTGGAGCTTGGGAAAAAGCCGGTCGTAACGAACATCAATCTTGCCATCGAGCCCGGCCAGCTTGTCTATATTGTCGGAAAAAGCGGCAGCGGAAAAACAACGCTGCTTAAAGCACTGTACATGGAAATAAAACCGACCAAAGGTGAGGTTGCAATCGGCGGATATAAATCGTCTTCCATTAAAAAACGTCATATTCCCCATCTTCGCAGGAAACTGGGTATCGTGTTTCAGGATTTCCGGCTTCTCGAAGACCGGACGGTTTTTGAAAACCTTTCGTTTGTGCTCAAGGTTACAAATACAAAAAACCGGCTCATCCATGACAAGGTCATGACTGCGCTGAAGGAAGTGGGTCTCGAACATGCGGCAAAAGAGATGCCGCTGAACCTCTCAGGCGGAGAACAGCAAAGGGTAGCGATTGCCCGTGCGCTCGTAAGGGAACCGGTAGCGATTCTTGCCGATGAGCCAACCGGGAACCTCGACCCGGACACCTCCCTGGAGATCCTTGAATACCTCAAAAAAATCAACAGAAAAGGTATAACGGTAATCATTGCAACGCACGACTACGAACTTGCAAGGCATTATCCGTCACAAACCTGGCGGATTAACAACCAGTTACTTCAGGAAGCCACGTTTACCAACGCCCCTGCCGGCTACCGGCCGGTATCGTCTTAGGAGCAGCCTGCTCTCAGCAGCCAAAACCTCGTCGAAACCATGATCTAACCTTATGGCACCGTCTGGCGCACCGTGCCCAAACCGGCAGTGCAACCACAACCGGCACCCCAGGGAACCCGAGTTCAAATCCCTGCCCCGACCAAAGCGCCAACATCATGAATTCGTGGTCTCTGTCCAAAGGATTATTAACCGAGTGATTTTCACTTAATCACACATCCGCTTTTGGTCTCTCCAAAAGAGGCTATCTCATCCAAGTCTTCCGGCCAAAGCATTTCTCTCTTGCCCTTCTTGTTTACAAAGTTCATTCCAAGCGCGTACCCAAAGGAGTAGCTATTGTATAATGCAACTGCACGCTGCTCCTCTCTCATTGAACGGCATCTTAATATTGCGTAGTACAGCATCATTTTAACTGCATTTCTCCCGGCTTGTGCTGGCGTCATTTCTTTCCATTCTTTTGGCAGGTCTTGAGAATAAATCACTTCTCCAACCTTGCCCATGTACCAAAAAGTCATTTCAAATGCGGCCTGAGCGAGAGCCTCAACTGACCATCTCAGTTCAATTTTCCAGCTACTATCTCCTGTGCGGGTGATAACATCCTCTTTTCGTGGTGGCAGGCGATCCGCTATGCGCAGAATACGCCCTTCTCCTGTTTGCTCATATTGGAATTCTCTTGAAAGTTTCCAAGAACTTGGGGCTACCGCTATACGTAATACGCGGTGGTTAGCCCCGAAACCAAAATGAATATCATCCGGTTCGTACGCTTTGCCAGCAACAATAAGACCATTTAATGCCCGTTGGAGGTGGCTATTTAATTGGCGTTCAACCCGGCGTTGCGATTGGACGTAGGATTTCACCTCGGTAACACCCAATACAGATATACTATTAGTGCCATCTTCGAATAGTTCCTCTGAAAGCAGGTGCTGATCCGCACATTTAAGGAATCCTTTAGCGTTGCTTCTTGGAATGAGTACGGAGTCACCAAAATATAGCCGAGCGTTGCCTGGAAATTCGCTATCACATCGAAGGCTCCTAACTAAAGCCACACAAGCTCTAACAGCCAACAGTTCGGCAATGCCCCCTTTAAAGCAATTGACCATGTGCGAGTAGATAAAGGTGACCGCCGCCACAGTTTCATCATCCGTAAGTCGCTTCGGTATCAGTTGTTTTGGAATAGCCCCGCCACCTTCGTACGGGCCTTTACGAAGAAAATCCTGAAACAAAATTCCTTTCGGGTGGGACTCGATATCTCGGATCGATGCGGATAGTGCTTCACGAAATATTTCCAGCGGCTCCCGCCGATCAGGGAAAACGACATTCTCTGCTAATGCGATCCGAATTGATGATTCCACGTCTCTACTCAGATTTGATTCTAAAAGACTGAAGTCAGCCGAGTCGATCAGAGGCGCTGAATCACTAAGTCTTATTTCAGAATCTCCCATGCAGTCCGTTTATTCGTCCAACGTTATGGGTGAACTTCGTGAAACGAAATTGCCCTGGATTTCTGTGCGAGCAGTTAACGTTAAAACCACCCTGCGTTTTTCACATAAACTCCAACCACTGGCTCGGTCATTCTTGTTATTTGTTCTTCTTAGAGGCAGGATGCTCCATTTTCATATATACACCGCCTATTCGGAGTTCATCTAACATCTGGTTCAATCGTTTTTCTTTTGTTTCACGGCGTTTGGCTGAGTTTATCCAGAGCAAGTAATCATTACGCTGGTAAGCAGGGCGTGAATTGTAATCTTTGATCAAACCTTCTTTTTTAAGTGCGTCGTGGACGAACTCCGGCATGGGTTGGATTTCTCGCTTTAGTTTTGATTCATTCATTATTTTGTCTGCTGAACGCCGCTATTATAAGACTGCAATATCTTCTTTATGCTTTCTTTCGATATTTCTTTTTTAACTATTGGTTCAATCACAATAATGTAGTTGACTGAGGCTACACGATGCCTTTTTCCGTATAACAACATTAAGTCACTGGAGAAATGGTTGATCGGAATTTTTAATTCCATATTCGCTACATTTTTGACAGCCATTTCTTTCTCGGGTTTCCACACAAATATATCAACCAATGTCTGTTCTTTTTTTATCTTTATACCCACGCCCTGCGCAATGATTGACCAACCACTGGCAACAAATGCATCACACAGTCTTTTGGTTTCATCTGAAAGTACGGCTATGTCAATATCATCGTGCAGCCATATTCCTTGCCCCTGGCTCAATCTTGCATCGTATGCCACCCCTCCAACTAAAAAATAGTTTAATTCTAACTCTTCAAATATTGCATATAATTCAGACACCTGGTTGAGATCTCTCATTATCTTGTACTTTGCAATGCTTGAATATTTTGCGATTACTAATTTTACATTTTTAAAAAAATTTGCTCTCGCGTCTCGAATAGAGCATATAATTGCATAGATTACCCTGACTTCTTTTGCACCGGATTTAGTGATTATTCGATTCAGAAAAAGCACACAAGTGTCTTCAATCTTTATAAGACACGAAAATAATCTGAGAAAAATGAAGCTCATGCTTGGTGCTTTGCCTGTGCTTGGGGACGTTGTTCCGTAAACACAATAAAACTGATTTCATTGTTCGTCACAGCTAGCTGCCTTTATATCTCAGCCAATGACAAGCCATGCTCGTACTCCAACCTTTCGGACATGATCTTTTCTCATGGATGGCAGTTGACCGATTCAACTCTTTGATCGTAAAACAGTAATCGTTATTATACTGGTTTTGAGCTTGATCGTTATCCCTCTGTATCTAATGAATAGAAAAGCTCTTTGCGACTTATTGGGTTTACGGAACAACGTCCCTTATTCCCTTATTCTATTCCTATTCTCAAGTTACTGTTTATCTTTAAGTATAATCATCTCTTCACAATAAGGTTTATATGGCCTTAAAGCGTTGTAGTTTCTTCTAAATACTATTCTAGAATCGATCTGCTGAAGTAATGCTTGAGTTGCTTCTTCATTGAGTTTTTTACAGATTTCACGTGTGTCTTTTCCCAAAATCTTACATGCTTCAAGTGTTGGGCAAAAATTTTCTGAGTGAATAACAAGTTTGTTTTCTTCTCTACTTATAATAGGTGCTTCTTTAGGAGATATTCCAAGTTTTTTGAGAAAAAGTTCATACGCTGAATCCAATGGATTCTCTACATCTGATTGGAATTTATGAGTATTGAACCAACCTAGCCGTTTGGATTTGAGATTTTCAGCAAGTGCTTCAAGCTTATTTGAATCCGCGTTTCTCAGCTGTTTAATATTTTCTCTGACTTGGCGGTTGTATAAAATACTACACTCTCTTTTTTTGACATCGCTTGTAATACTAATATCAGCACCGGCTCTATTAAATAATTCGTTACATGTAAGGTTTACCCTTTTTCTACCTTGATTCAACGCATCCTTAATCGAATATCCATACGCGACTTGTT
>JAKSDB010000328.1 GCA_022360415.1 Chlorobiales bacterium | reverse complement strand
TGCTCGTAACAGGCTTCAAGCTCATCCTTGAGACCCGCAATCTTGCCTTTTATCACCTCTCTTTCAGGGTCTTCGGCTTCGGGAAACGCACGGCAAAGCTCTTCGATCATGTAGTTGAGATAATCGACCTTGGACAAGGATTCGAAAAGGGGACGGTGCGTATGACCGATAACCGAGACGATTTTCGCATTGTTGGAAAAGTCATATATCGACTTTTCAATAGCAAAACGGCGGCGGCTGTTATAGGCAATGGAAAAATTCCTGATCCCGAAAGGTTTGGCGATATAGCGTAAAAACCAGACTACGGAACGGCTGACAAACGGGTAGGTCTCCCAGAGAAAAACCGATGCCTGGTGACCATGAAAAACCAGAATATTTTCCTGATTGTATGAAAGCTTGAGAGATTCCAGAAGAAAAGGAGCAAGCAGGTAATCCTTTTCATCCAGAAGTGATGCGTCGTGGTTCCCGAAAGTCCTGAAAAAAAAGCCGGATTCGTTAAAACGGAGAAAAAGTTCATAAATATGCCGCCACTGCGAAACAATAGCAACAAGGGGATACTTGAACAGTTCCTCGATATCACCATTCAGAATAAGGCTGTACTTCTCCGGGAGATAGTACTTTTTCATCACCGCTTCTACAAGAGGCGCGTTATGCCTGAATTCGTCCCGCCTGCCACCGTTGCCCATATGCAGGTCGCTCAGAATCAGAATCCTCGAGTCTTTACCGAGACCGATGTTTTTTGACTGCTTCAGCAAACGCTCGAGATGCGGATGCTTGTCGTGGTTGTTAAACAGCTTCATACCCCGTTCGAGCATTTCAGATTACGCTTCTCATTCCCTGTCCTCCGGGACTGAAAACGGCACCTGATTTTTCCGCTTCTGTAAAAGAAAAAGGGAAACTCTGTCATGGCTTCTTTTTCACATTGCAGCAGTATTTTCTATGAAAAAAGGCGCTGCTCCTCGTAAAAATCTGAATTAGCGATATAGTTAAACTTTTTCAAACCGACAACATTGTAAAGGTCTCACGGTTCGCAACTTCCCAAGCGTCAAACATATCCACATATTTCTCATGGTTTTTCCCCGGGACTCTCCGCCACGGCCTGCTGGCCGGCCGAGTCCGGCTCCTCGCCGTTCTGCGCGCTTTCATCCATTTCAACTGCTTCCTGATCTGCCGATGTATCAGCGGGCGCCTGGTCGTCGGGCTGTTTTTTTTGCGGAGCAAGGATATTTTCAAGCAGTGAGGGTAACGCCCCCTTCTTTTTTACCGTCGTGTCCGCACTATCAGCCGGAGAGTCCTGTTTCTTTTTGAAAAGAATTTCGCCTGCCGCTTTTTTCAAAGCCCCCGCTACGCCTCCACTGTCGTCAACGCTGCTGTCAGGCACGGGCAGAAACCTGTCGCGAAGCTCATCGGTAACTTTCTGCTGCAAGTCTTCTTTCAGGCGTGATGCTATCCGATTTGCCGTTTTCCCATAATCAAGTCCTATCTCGGGTCTCGTTATCGATCCTTTCAGGACCGCATCGACAATGACCGTATCAGGCAGTGAAAAATTCCTGTTTTTCAGGGGAAGTTTTGAAAGCAGGCCGCTGATGGTTTCGACTCCTTTTTTCCCGATATACCGTTTTGGAATTGCGAGTCCTATTTTCCAGTCGAGGCTTTTATCAAAACCGGTAACTCCGGAAGCATTCAGCCTGATATCATTGACCGTGAAAGAAAACGGTGCGGTTGTCACAAGACCGTTCTCGATGGCAAAGTCAACCGCGGCCTCGGGAATTCTGAGAGTATCGAGCGCATCGACGTCGAGAAGCATCGCAAGCTTGCTCAGCGGAGGGAACCCTTCGACAAGGAGACCTTCCGTTCCTACCCTGCCTTTGCCGGTGATGGATTCAGGAACCGGTGCGAGATTTTCATCGAGACTCGAACGGATATTGAGCCTTGCCGACACGTCGCCTTTTGCATATTCGGCAACAGGGGCCACTTTCTCCAGCAGCTTCAACGACTCATAAGAACGCGTCACATTCATTTCTGCCGCAGTAATACTGAAGTCGGTATCTGTTTTTCCGCCCTTCGTACTGTAGAAACCGTTGATAGCAACCTTTCCTCCGAGCGTTTCGGCATTGATGTCCCTGAAATCAAGCTTTTCGTCTTCCAGGACAAGTGCCCCCCTGGCGTTTTTGAATTGCATGTCGCCGAACCCGACACTGTCAAAGCGTCCTTTGATGTTCATGAGCACGTTTCCCGGCAGCATCAGGGCCACCTTTTCTTCTTCGAGATTGCGAAACTCATCGAGCTGGACGAAAGCCGAATGGACGTCAGCCCTCCCTCTCAGCTCACCTTTTTTCATGATAAAGGCGATATAGTTTTCCAGCCTCCCTTTCGCCGAGAAATCGCTTTTCCCTGCCATGGCGCGCAGCCCGACAAGATCGATATAGCCTTGTGACAAGTTGAGCTGTGCCGTTGATATCGTTATATCCGGAGCGAACTTTTCAGACGCTATAAACACTTTTTTTGCCATAACCGAACCGTAGGCCTCCGTGCCCCCTGACCCCGACAGGCCGGCATTGAACGCCGAAAGATTTCCTTTTACCACAATATTGGACAGCAGTTCACCGGAAAGCTGAAGATCTCCTACCGGGTAAATCCTTTGAAAATCGGCAAGGTTTATTGAACCGTTGACAGCAGCGTCAATGTAGGGATCGGAAACCGGGGTCCTGACATCAAGACTCATCAGAAAAGGCCTTCCGTTTATTTTCAGATTGAGTTCCGGAACAGAAAGAACGGTTTTGTCTGCATCTCCTCCCGGATTTTCCATACTGCCCCTGAACCCGACATTTTCCGCCTTTACCGGAACACCCTCATAACCGAAACTGCCGTTACTTACATCCAGGGCCAGCCTGAAAGCCGGAAGCTGGTTTTGTTTGTACAATCCTTTGACATGACCCGCCAGCACTACTGACCCTTCGGCATCGAGTTTTTCATATTTGTTTTCATACACCGCCGGCAACAGGGAAAGAAGCTCCTTCAAAGCAGTTTTGTCAGCCTTGAAATCAATATCGGTATTGACTGCATCTTCGAGCAGGGAGACTGTACCGTTGAAAACAATGCCGAGATCGTTGAGCCCGAGACGGTTGTCCCTGAGCAAAAACTTCCGCCGCTCAAGATCAGCGGCGATTTCGGCTTCAAATGTCGCCCTTGCCCTGTATAACCATGGAACACCTCCAAGGGTTATACTGAGCCGGTCTACGGCATTGTTTGTCACAAGTGTCGATGATCCCCCGCTCAACCTGCCTTTCATTTGGTGCTCAAGACCGTCAATGAGGAACATGTTTCCGCCGGCACTGTCATGGAATGCGATAAAACCGTCCCTGATAATGAAATTACGCAGGGAAACGTTGAAACCGCCGCCGCCAGGCGTTTCGGACGACGGACCCGCTTCAGGGAAAATATCCCAGTTGTTTTTGCCTGTACTGTCTATCCGGACAGTTACCCTCGGCTTGTCGATGCTCAGGGAATGAACGCTGAGCTCACCTGATAAAACCGACAAAGCATCAAACGTCACGGAAAAGCGGCTGACTGTTCCCAGTGTGTCGCTGTTTTCGCCTCCTTTCTCCGAAACCAGCAAATCATGC
>JAKSDB010000090.1 GCA_022360415.1 Chlorobiales bacterium | reverse complement strand
TCGTGCAGGATCCTTTCAATCTGTTCATAGCCTGCTTTTCCAACCGCAAGTATATCCGTGGGCACTGTGTAGGCTGCAAGAACGGTTTCGTCTTCAAAAACCGCAAAGTCAGTAACGGAATTCCCTACTTCAACAATAAGAGCCTGCATTGTCATCGGAGTAACGCTGATAGGAAACAGGGTCAGCGCTCAAGCTGCACGTCAGCAAGGTTCGTCAGCCTGCCGAGCAGTTTTTCGTAGTTCGGCAGGTTTTCCGTAACGAAAACAGAGTCCTTGGTGCCGCCCGTTTCAGCGACCACATAATACCTGGGCGGCGGATTGAACGTAACGGGTTCCCTGTATATCCTCACGATGTTCTGCAAGTCGAGCACCTTGTCCTTTCCGTTCCTGTCATTGTAGGAAAGCTTCTTCTCGTCCAGGGTTATCACATCACCGTCCTGAGCATGTTCCGCAAGAAACTTTACGCTTGCCACCTGTTTTACTCCGATTACGGCTGTCGTTATCAGGATAATAAGGGTGCTTTTCCAGAGGCAGCCGAGATCGATGCCGTAGCTGAACTTGCCGTATCTGAAAAAAAACACCCATAGCCCGGCAAGCACTACCACGCCGATACACCATGTTAAAAAATCAAAGTAATCAATAAACCACCCCGGAAATTCCATCGGGTACTGAAAAACCTCGGCCATAGAACTTTACTTTTTTTCGATACTGTTAACAGGATGTTAAAAATACGTTTTTTTATTAGTTACACCTAAATTGAGCAATCGTCGAACATGCCGGAGATGCAAGGTACAGGGAGCGCCGCTGTAGTGAACTGCCGCAAGCTCCCTGTAACGTAGCAGATTCGGTATGTTCGGCAATCTCGAAGGGTTTCGACAAATGCGGCTCTTTATCTGTTTTCACTTTCACCTGAGAGGTGAGGAATAATCTCACAATAAACACATTATAACAGACTGTTTTTAATAAACTTACTATTATTGAGCATTTGCTGAAACGCTCAGTTTAGGTTACAATAAAAATATTATTCGACCACATACCACAGGAAAACCAAAGCGCGAACAG
>JAKSDB010000278.1 GCA_022360415.1 Chlorobiales bacterium | reverse complement strand
GGTAAGAGTTGTTTTTCCTGCATCGGGGTGGCTGATGATGGCAAAGGTTTTTCTTTTTTCTATCTCTTGCTCAATATTCATTGGTCTCGTCCTCTTTGGCTCCGCCGTTGCCTCTCATTGTTAAAATCAAATCGTTATCTTTCTTGTTGAATTTCGTTATCGGCGTGAAAGGGCCTAAGATACAACGCAGGTGAGGAAAAATAAAATCGTCTTCATCCGTATGATTCAGCAGTTGTCGGGAAAAGCCGCTCTCTCAACAAGGACAATCTATACTCATATTTACGTCCCCTCCTTACTGGAACAAGAGGCGTTATGACGACGAGTCTGGATGGTTAGGGAATGAAAAAACACCTGAAGAATATGTCTCTCGTCTCATTGATCATTGGATATGATTTGAAGGCGTATTGATTTTGAGTCAGATCCCTAAATGTTAGGGTCAGCGAGAAGGTCTGTCTGAGGTGGATTTTGTTGTTATTATCAATGCAGCATAATTTATGAGAAGATTTTGAGCTGTGTGTTATTGTCTGTCAGGGCGTTTTCCTGATTTATATTTAAAATAATAACATGTTGACCTTAAATGGAAAAAATAAAAAGTAAAATAAAAAATAATTATAGCTATTTCCCTAAAATTAATCAGCCTTTGATCTTGTCAAGAAATTTCTCTATAGTTGTTCCTGATAAGGATATAGATTTTCATTATATTGATAAATTATTTTTAGATGTTTTTGATTTAGATTGTAATAAATTATCATATGATAATAAAAGTAAGCCATTTTATTCGGTAATTGAGAGATATTTTTTCCTTGCAAATTTAATTCAATCATATTCTGGAATTCCATCATTTGCTATAGGCAAAATACTCAATGTTAATGTTATTGAGAATATTGACAATAAGTATAAAATAAAATTTGATTCATATATTCCCTATATACAATACATAAATAATGAAATAAGGGTTAATATTTATGTTGGATGCATGTTTATCATTCAATATATTCTATCTAAAGATGAAAACAAACTATATATTTATTTAGAGAATTTTTTTCAATCTTCAATAAAAAAAATTAGAAAAATGAATAATCAAGGGGATAGTACTGTCCCTATTTTAAGAGCTGCATTTGATAGAGACGTGCCATTCGTAAGATTATTTGATAAAACATATCAATTGGGTTGGGGCTGTAAGGGTAAGCTGATCCATGGATCGACGATTGAATCAGATGCGTTGATAGGTTCACAAATTGCCCACAATAAATTCAAAGCAGCCCGCTTATTAAAAAGTGCAGGCCTCCCTGTCGCAAATAGCAGCTTGATAACGGATGAAACAAAACTAAATGACTGTGCTGAAAAAATAGGCTGGCCTGTTGTTGTTAAGCCGATTGACAGAGATCGAAGCGAAGGGGTGACAACCAGTATCACAGATTTTGGAGCGCTGAAAGGTGCATATCAATTCGCGAAAAAATATTCTGGCAACATTATGCTGGAAAAGCATATTGAAGGGGATGTCTATCGGATAGCACTGATTAACAACAAACTACTGTTTGTAGCAAAACGTTTGCCTAAGAGAGTGGTAGGTGATGGAAGTAAATCCATCGAGCAGCTAATTGATGAAGAAAATTGTATTCAAAAGAAAAAAGCTCCATGGTTAAGATTGAAGCCTTTTCCAAAAGACAACGAAGCAAGTGAGTGCCTCGTCAATCAGGGCTATACTTTCAATACTATCTTGGGGAAAGGGAAGTCTGCTTATCTCCGTGAAATTCAAAGGGTGGAGGAGGGGGGCACTCCTGAAGATTTAACAAATAAAATCCATCCAGACAACGTTGATCTGGCACGAAAAATATCAAATATTTTCAGATTAAAATCAATTGGGATTGATTTGATATCTCAGGATATTGCAAAGCCTTGGCATGTAAATGATGCAATAATATTAGAAGTAAACTATACGCCATCAATAGAAAACCATTACCAGCCATGGCGTACTGAAGACACAAAGGTCTTTGTCTCAAATATTATGCCGGACGATGGGAGAATTCCTGTCAGTGTGTACGTTGGTGGAAAACTTGCATGGAGCCGGGGCTGGAAACATTTTATTGAATTAAATAGCGAAAATAAGACTACTTTCATTGTTAATCATGAAGCTATATATAATAGTGAAAAAAATAAAATAATATTAGAAAGTGATGGATTCTTTCATCGTTGTCAATCTTTATTAAAAGATCCAGTGCTTGAATATTTGATTGTTGTTATCCAAACAGATGAACTTATAGATTCAATGCCCTTTGATAAGGTTTCAGAGGTAGTAATTGTAGATAAAAAGTTAGTCAATAGTCTCTCACAGAAACCTGTTCCTAAAGCATCTGTAGAGAAATTTATTCATTATTTAAAGTCTTTTTTGACTTGATATCATTATAAATTTTACAATAAAATGATTTCCACTGATTTCTTGACTTATTTATTTGATTTTATTAAGTTCATGAATAAGTTTTTACACAAACTCATAACTCATAACAGTGGAGTGTTTATGAAAAAACAAAAAATTGTATTGACTGATCACCCTGAAGATACTGCACCAGAAGCAACTTCAAGAGTGAGTCCATGTCGCATTGATGGCCCCTTTGAAGATGGGCGTACTTGCGGCGGCAAGGGCTTTGGCGGCAAGGGTCTTGGGGGCAAAGCGCCAGGTGGCAAAGGCGGTGGCGCAAAAAGCATAGGTGGTAAAGGCAGTGGTGCAAAAAGTATCGGTGCCAAAGGATAGATGAGATATAAACTATCGGCGGATAAGCTTCGATAGCAGATTCGAATACGACTCAGGCACTTTTATATTAAGATATGAACGAAGCACTATGTGATTTTCTTCCTGGTCCACGATGTGTCTATATTGAGATATGTTCTGATTGCAACTTGCAATGTGCAATTTGTGCAAATGACCACCGCTACGACAACTCAACGAAGGGCGTTTGTCTTTCTCGCAAAGACATAAAGAGGCTTTTATTGCAGTTGCCGGAACTACCACAGAAAGTCATCCTTACCGGAGGTGAGCCACTTCTTCATCCTGAACTCACAGGAATACTTGGAGATTTATCAGAGTCAGGCATTTTTCATGCTATATACACAAATGCCTGTGCGCCAATCAGTCCTGAACTAATGCAGGTGTTGCGTGAGGATCCTTTTCTTGCCCACTTCACCATTTCTCTTCATTCTTCATGCGAGGAGGAACATGAGCGCATGACAGGGGTTACAGGCTCGTTCAAGAAAACATCTGGAAACATAGTTAAGCTTCGCCAAACGGGCGTGCCTCTTGTTGTCAATTCCGTCCTTACTGAACACACTCCCTCAGATATTCTTGCAACCATCCGCTACATCCTTGACCTCGGTGGCTGTATGGCCGGCCTGACAAAATATGTGAGGCCGGAAGATCAACAAGTCGATCACTTTTTTACCACACCAACTTTAGATCGGCTACGTAACGTATCTGAATTAATACGCAGAGAAGGTCTTGATGAACTCGTCGAAGTTGACTGCAGTCATGGATGTGAGACGGGGATTGATTTTCATGAACCATGCTATTCCGCACGCACATTCTGCGCGATAAGACCGGATGGTATTGTCACCCCCTGCATTTTCTCTTCATTCAAATTGGGTAATGTGTTCCAGGATGATTTTTCTTCCATTTGGGCATCGGAAGCCGCTGAGAAGTGGAGAGGAAATATCCCTTCGACTTGCGCGGATTGTCCAAAGCTGGATCAATGTCTTGCCGGTTGCCGGACCATGGATAGTTCTCCAGGGCTGGAGCACAAAGAAGATGCCGAGGATACTAATCCTGTTGACGAAATCAAGCTTTATAAACACCTCTCTGTTATTCCGGAATTTGACTGGCAACGGGGATCCTTAGGTGTATTCCTCTTTCAAGGGCGTCACGCCAAACATCTTCCTGCCACAGATATTCCGTTACTTGAGGCAATGGAGCAATTTGATACGCTACATGAAATTTTCCGAAAATTTGGATCGGATGCACTCAACACGGTCTATGACCTCTATCAGGATCATATGGTGAGTTTGAAATAACAATTGAATTATGCCGATTACAGATTTTCAATCGGCATTTTTTCGTCCTTTCGCTGTTGTATTTGTTGATAGTATTTATCGACAGTTAAAAGGATATATTTATTTGATTTTATTTGGATTTAACAGGTTACAATATGATGCCAATTCATCCTCACGCAGGAATGCTGCCTGAACCGGAGACGCTTGTCGATGTTGAGCGACTTGTAGCGGCTTTTTTTTCCAGGAAGCCCGATCCTGAGCTGTCCTCACAGCGCGTATCTTTCGGTACATCGGGTCACAGGGGGAGTTCTCTGAACGGTTCGTTCAACGAGGATCATATTCTTGCCGTAACGCAGGCGATTTGCATGTACAGAAAAAAAGAGAGTATTAGCGGGCCTTTGTTCCTCGGCATCGATACCCATGCGCTTTCCGAACCGGCTTTCGTTACGGTGCTCGAAGTTCTCGCGGCTAACGGCGTCGAGGCGATGATCGCAGGGGAAGAACGCTATACCCCGACGCCGGTTGTCTCACATGCCATTCTGACATGGAACCGGAAAAAAGACAAGGGCCTTGCCGACGGCATTCTCCTGACGCCTTCCCACAACCCACCATGTAACGGCGGGATCAAGTATAATCCTCCTCATGGCGGTCCGGCGGGCGATGAGGTGACCTCGTGGATCGAGGATAAGGCAAATCGCCTTCTTGAGCGGAAGCTCAGGGATGTCCCAAGGGTATCTTACGAGAAAGCCTTGTCAGCTCCGACAACTCACCGTCATGATTATCTCGGAGCCTATGTCAGGGATCTGGGCTCGGTGATTGATATGGAGGTTATTTCGACATCCGGGATCAGGCTCGGGGCGGATCCTCTGGGCGGAGCAGGCGTGGCATACTGGGGGCGGATTGCGGAAAGCTACGGGCTGAATCTTACCATACTCAATAAAACCATCGATCCGACATTCAGGTTCATGAGTGTGGACTGGGACGGTAACATCCGGATGGATCCCTCTTCACCTTACACCATGCAGCCGCTTATCGAGCAAAAGGAGCACTTCGATGTTGCCTTTGCCTGTGACACGGACTATGATCGTCACGGCATAGTGACCCGGAGCACAGGTTTGCTTCAGCCCAACCATTTTCTCTCAGTCTGCATCGACTATCTTTTTCGGCACCGGAACGAATGGCCTGATGACAGCATGGTCGGTAAAACCCTGGTGAGCAGCAGTATGATCGACAGGGTTGCGGCAAAGCTTGGGCGAAAAGTCTATGAGGTGCCGGTGGGTTTCAAATGGTTTGTCGACGGACTTCTTGAGGGTTCTCTTGGTTTTGCGGGAGAAGAAAGCGCGGGCGCTTCTTTTGTCAGAAAGAATGGTAGGGTATGGACGACGGACAAGGACGGGATCATACCTGCCCTGCTGTCGGCGGAAATTACCGCGAAAACAGGACGCGATCCCGGCGAGCTTTACAGAAAGCTGACGAGCGATCTGGGTGAGCCGATTTACAGAAGAATCGACGCTTCGGCAACCCCGGAGGAGAAAGCAAAGCTGAAGCAGCTTTCTGCGGAGCAGGTGATCCTCGATGCGCTTGCCGGTGAGAAAGTCCGGGCAATCCTGACCGACGCGCCCGGCAATAAAAAAAACATAGGAGGAATCAAGGTTGTGTCCGATAACGGCTGGTTTGCCGCGAGGCCATCGGGTACCGAAAATACCTACAAGACATACGCGGAAAGCTTTCTCGGTGCCAGCCATCTCGACGCAATCCTCTCCGAAGCGCAGGAAGTTGTCCACAGAGCCCTGTCGCAGGGCAGATGAATCAATATATCGATCCGATGGCTCAACCATTCTCCATTTCAACAAATCAACAGTGTTTTGGTCGAAGAGTTTCAGGATGCTGACACGGCCAGAGGGAAATTATTCCCGGTCGATATTGAGATATCGGAGTACTTGCGGTAATGCCGAATAGATACGACCGGTTCCCGTTATCGGATAAGAGTTCAGCGTCTTTTTCCTATCTTTAGGGCACCTCTGTTCTACATGCACATGTAACGGCGGTGCCTTTTTTACATTTCTTGCCTGCCGGAACTAGGCTTATTGAACTTTTTACCACAAGCAATCATGGAATACAGAATCGAGAAAGACACTATGGGTGAGGTGAAGGTCCCTGCAGAAAAGTATTGGGGGGCGCAAACCCAGCGGTCGGTGGAGAATTTTAAAATCGGCCCCTCGGGTTCGATGCCGAAAGAAATTATCGAGGCTTTCGGCTACCTGAAAAAAGCTGCGGCGATCACGAATTGCGAGCTCGGCGTGCTCCCTGAAGAGAAACGTGAAGCGATTGCTGCCGTATGTGATGAAATTATCGATGGCAGGCTGGAGGGGCAGTTTCCGCTCGTGGTATGGCAGACAGGCTCGGGTACCCAGTCGAACATGAACATCAATGAGGTGGTCGCCAATCGGGCGCATGTGCTCGCCGGCAACAAGCTCGGGGAAGGGGAGCGGCTGCTCAACCCCAATGACGATGTCAACAAGTCCCAGTCATCCAACGATACTTTTCCGACGGCGATGCATATTGCCGGCTACAAAATGCTTGTAGGAAAGACGATTCCCGGGATCAGGAAGCTCAGGGACGAGCTGCAGAAAAAAAGTGACGAGATGGATAATGTTGTCAAGATCGGACGCACCCATTGGATGGATGCTACGCCTCTTACCCTCGGTCAGGAGTTCTCGGGGTATGTTTCCCAGCTCGATCATGGTATAAAAGCCATAGAAAACACCCTGCCCCATCTTGCCGAACTTGCACTGGGCGGTACTGCTGTAGGCACCGGCCTCAACGCACCTGACGGGTACGCAGAAAAGGTTGCCGAAACCATTGCTTTCCTGACAGGCCTTCCGTTTGTTACCGCCGAGAACAAGTTTGAATCACTTGCCGCCCACGACGCTCTCGTCGAATCTCACGGCGCTTTGAAACAGGTTGCCGTGTGCCTTATGAAAATCGCAAACGATATCCGGATGCTCGCTTCCGGTCCCCGCAGCGGTATCGGTGAGATTGTCATTCCGCCAAACGAGCCGGGATCGTCAATTATGCCTGG
>JAKSDB010000110.1 GCA_022360415.1 Chlorobiales bacterium | reverse complement strand
ATGTATTATCTCAGCAGAGGGTTCGCAGAAAAAGGATTCCCATGGATAGGAAAAGCCCTTGCCTTTTTCTTCGCTTTGATGTGTATAGGGGGATCGATTGGCGGCGGCAACATGTTCCAGGCAAACCAGGCTTTCAAACAGACTGTCATTGCGACAGGTGGGGAGCAGAGTATCCTCTATCAGCAGGGTTGGCTTTTCGGGCTGATCATGGCCGTGCTCGTCGGTATCGTTATCATCGGGGGGATTAAGGGAATAGTCAGAGTGACGTCAAAGCTGGTGCCGTTTATGGTTGCGGTGTATATCTCAGCGGCGCTGTTTATCATTTTTTCAAGTTTTGACAAGATCCCTGCGGCCTTCGAAGCGATCATCAACGGAGCGTTTGCGCCGGAGGCGATATATGGCGGGGTGATCGGCGTATTGATCCAGGGAATCAAACGGGCGGCGTTTTCGAACGAGGCCGGTATCGGGTCGGCACCGATTGCTCATTCAGCCGTTAAAACCGATGAGCCGGTTACCGAAGGGCTGGTGGCCCTGCTTGAGCCGTTTCTCGATACCGTGGTTATCTGTACCATGACGGCCCTGGTTATCATTATCTCCGGTCTGTATGTCGAGCAGGCCGGGGACGGGATCGCCCTGACGTCCAGCGCTTTTGAGCAGACGATCTCCTGGTTTCCCTATATTCTTTTTGTCGCCGTTCTTCTTTTTGCATTCTCCACCATGATTTCCTGGTCTTACTACGGCCTGAAAGCATGGACCTATATTTTCGGAGAGAGCCGTCTTGCCGATGTCAGCTACAAGCTGCTTATTTGCGGATGTATCGTCATCGGTTCCGCAATGAACCTCAGTACGGTGGTGGATTTTACCGATGCCATGTTTTTTGCCATGTCGTTCCCCAACATTATCGGATTATATCTACTTGCGCCCTCGATTAAAAGGGATCTTGATTCCTATTTTGACCGGCTTCGCAAAGGAGAGATCAGGCGCTACAAGTAATCGGGAAACGGTTTCTTGCGTTACGGTTCCCGCATGTCAAGGCTTGAGGCGGAATTTTTATAAAATTTACATTTGCAGGCGGTGATATTATAGGTGTTTTACAGGTTTATGCTGTTATTGTTCCTTCTGAATCGGGCACAAAAAAACAGCGGCCTCTTTTCGGACGGTAGGGGTGTATTGCATAGACAAACTATTAATAGCACAAATCATGTCGAAAAACTCACTGACCATTACGGATAACCGAACAGGGAAGATCTACGAGGTTCCTATTGAATGCGGCACCATTCGCACGATGGACCTCCGCCAGATGAAAGTATCGGATGATGATTTCGGCCTCCTCGGTTACGATCCGGGGTACCTGAACACCGCTTCCTGCAAAAGCATGATAACCTTTATCGATGGTGAAAAAGGGATTCTCCGTTACAGGGGGTACCCCATCGAGCAGCTTGCGGAAAAAAGCTCTTTTCTGGAAACAGCCTATCTCCTGATAAAAGGCGAGCTGCCTGACAGAGAACGGCTCGACGCATGGAAGCACAATATTCAGATGCATACAATGGTTCATTCCAACCTGACGAAGTTCATGGATGGATTTCGTTATGACGGTCATCCTATGGGAATTCTGGTCGGAACGGTTGGGGCGCTTTCAACCTTTTATCCCGATGCCAAAAATATTTTTGACAAGGAATCAAGAAGGTTGCAGATACGCCGCCTGATCGGTAAAATGCCGACGCTCGCGGCGATGAGTTTTCGGCACAGCATGGGATTCCCGTACGTTCTTCCCGATAATGACCTGAGCTATGCGGGAAACTTCCTATCCATGATGTTCAGGATGACTGAGCAGAAATATTCTCCCAACCCGGTTCTTGAGAAGGCCCTCGATGTCCTGTTTATTCTTCATGCGGACCATGAACAGAATTGTTCGACAAGTGCGGTGCGCTCTGTCGGAAGCTCACGGGTCGATCCCTATTCCGCGCTTGCTGCCGGATGCGCAGCGCTTTACGGCCCTTTGCATGGCGGCGCGAACGAGGCGGTTATCCGCATGCTGGAAGAGATCGGGTCGCTGGACAAGGTTCCGGAGTTCATTAAATCGGTGAAAGCCGGTGAAGGGCGGCTCATGGGATTTGGCCACAGGGTCTACAAAAACTATGATCCGAGAGCCAAAATCATCAAAAAGATTGCTTTCGATGTATTTGACGTGACAGGAAGGAATCCTTTGCTGGATATCGCTCTGGAGCTTGAAAAAATCGCCCTCGAGGACGAGTATTTTGTCAGCCGGAAGCTCTACCCGAACGTGGATTTCTATTCCGGGCTGATCTACCAGGCAATGGGATTTCCTCTTGACATGTTTCCTGTCCTCTTTGCCATCGGCAGGACAACGGGGTGGCTGGCCCAGTGGACGGAGCATATGAGTGACGATGAACAGAAGATAGCACGCCCAAGACAGATGTACCTCGGGGACGACAAGCGCGATTATGTACCGCTTGAAAACCGGCCGAAGCTGACACATCCAATCGAGAAAAAAATCGGTATATGCAGATTGTGATGAGAGTCAACTGCACGCTACGTTCAAATGAAACAAGAGCCTTTTTTATTATCTTGGACATTTTCAGACACACAGGTCTGAAAAGGTGCCGATCAAACAAGACTAACCTGTACAAGCAATGTCCGTAACCGAAAAAGATGTCGCTTATATCGCTGAGCTGGCAAGGCTCAGCTTCACCGACACCGAGACAAAAAAGATGACCAGTGAGCTGAATGCTATTCTTCACTATGTCGATAAGCTCAACGAGGTCGATACGGAAGGTGTCGAGCCGTTGAGCAGCATACACGATGAGGTGAATGTGCTTCGAGATGATATCCGCCAGGAATCTATACCCAACAATGTTGCTCTGACGAACGCCCCGGACAAGCTCGACCGTTTTTTCAGGGTGCCAAAAGTGATCGGGTAAAGAACGTTTCGGATGGTTAAACGGAACCGGCTATGAGAGCGGTAATCCAGAGAGTACGCGAGGCGTCGGTGAGGGTAAACGGCAGCCTGTATTCCTCGACAGGAGCGGGCCTTCTTGTGCTTCTCGGTGTGGCGCCTGAAGACGGGGACGCAGAGGTGGCCTGGATGGTTCGCAAGGTTCTCAATCTCAGGGTCTTCGAGGACGGTGAAGGAAAAATGAATCTTTCTGTGCAGGATACAGGAGGAGATTTGCTTTTTGTTTCACAGTTCACGTTATATGCCGACACGAGCCGTGGAAACAGGCCCGGTTTCTCATGTTCTGCGCCGTTCGGCAAGGCACAGGATATTTATAAGCGATTCGTCGAAGCCATTCGTTCCGAATGTTCCCTGCGTGTCGAAACAGGCAGTTTCGGAGCACAGATGCAGGTGAGCCTGGTCAATGACGGCCCTGTCACGCTGATCGTCGATACGCCAAAGAATAGTGACAAAGCGGCAAGTTGAAAGGAGTTGTTGAAGTGTCGAATTGGTTGACTGTCTGATTAGCTCTGTTTCTCTATGAAAATAGTTATCGTTATTCCGGCAAGGCTTGAATCAAGCAGATTAAAGAGGAAAATGCTCGTTGACCTTGAAGGTGAGCCTCTTATTGTCAGGACTTTTCAGCGCGCAAGGCTGGCGCGTTGTGCCGAGCGTGTTGTTGTTACTACCGACAGCAGTGAAATTGCAGGCGTATTGCAGGCTGTCGGAGCCGAGGTCATCATGACCGGTAACGCGCGTTGCGGGTCGGAACGCGTTGCAGAAGCAGCGAACAGGATTGAAGGAGATGTTTTCATCAATCTGCAGGGAGATGAGCCGCTGATTGACCCCGGCAATATCGACCTTCTTGCCGAACCGTATCTCCAGGGAGAAAACCCGGATTGTGCCACTCTTGTCTATCCGGTACTTCCCGGAGATCACACGACAATAGGTAATCAGCATATCGTGAAAGTCGTAAAGGACAGGAACGGGTATGCCTTGTACTTTTCCCGCAGCCAGATTCCCTTTCAGCAGTTAAGGAATGCCTCGACGATTTTTTATCGCCATATCGGCATTTACGCATTCAGAAAGGATGTTTTGCGGGAGTTTGCGATGCTGGAACCGTCAATGCTTGAAAAGGAAGAATCTCTCGAGCAGCTTCGGCTTCTCGAAAACGGTTATCGAATACAATGTATTGAAACAACGACGGACTCACCCGGGATCAACACGCCGGAAGACCTCGATCTGGTACGCCGGATGTTCCGGGAACAGGTTAATCCGACATGACTTCAACCTTTGTTTCGCCGTCGTGAAAGATTACGCTTGCGCCTGCGCCCTTTCGAAGAGACGTGCGTGAAGTGACAAACGAGCTGTTTTGTTTGACGAGGGTATATCCTCTTTCAAGTGTTTTTCTGTAATCAAGCAGGGCGAGCCTTTCCGCAACTGAAGAGAAATCTCGTTCCACCTGCCTTATAGCGCTTCCCGCAGATCGTGACATATACCTGACCAGATGATTGAGCTGTTCGTGCAGTTGTTCGAGCCGGACCTGGGGACGGTTAAAGGCGTAGCTTCCAAGAAGTGAGTCAACCTGCCGTTCGATACCCTCAACTTTGGCTTGAAGCGCGGAAGATTGGTTTTTCAGCAGGGAATCACAGTGCCGGAGAAGCTCCTGCGTATCGGGAGCGGCTATTTCAGCGGCTATTGAGGGTGTTCCCGCACGCATATCGGCGACCATGTCGGCAATTGTTACATCGGTTTCATGGCCTATCGCGCTGATAACCGGAATTCCCGAGTCGAAAATCGCGAGGGCGACCCTTTCCTCGTTGAATGCCTGAAGATCTTCAAGCGACCCGCCACCCCTTGCCACGATAATGACATCGGGCCTGTGTGCCGGGTCGCCGGGTTTGTTGAAATATGTCAAGGCTGCTATAACATTTTCGGCGGCTTCTTCTCCCTGTACCTTTACCGGATAAAGCAGAAGCCTTGCAGCGGGGAAACGCCGGCTGAGAACATTGCTCATGTCTTCTATGACCGCTCCTGTTGCCGATGTGATCAGACCGATTTTTTCAGGAATACCCGGCAAGGGCTTTTTGTGTTCCTGGTTGAAATACCCTTTCCCTGCGAGTTTTTCCAGAAGCATGGCAAAGGCAAGCTGCAACGCTCCTTCACCTGCAAGTGTTACAGAAGTGCATATGAGCTGGTATCGCCCTGAAGGAGGATACACCTCGATACGTCCGTGGGCAATGATTTCCAGGCCGTCCTTGAGGTCAAGGGCGAGCTTCATGCGGACATTTTTCCAGATAACCACGGGGATCTGGGCTCCTTCGTCTTTCAGGGTCATATAGATGTGTCCTGAGCTCGGCAGTTTGAAATTGGATATTTCTCCTTTGACGCTGACGGCAGGGTACCTGTCTTCAAGAAAAGACTTGATGTCGCCGGTGAGCTCGCTGACGGTAAAAACCTGTTCTGGCATAAGCAGTTGTTGGAAAGAAGGTGCCTGATATTCTAACCGGCAAGTTAGGTATTTCCATTGAATGGTTT
>JAKSDB010000054.1 GCA_022360415.1 Chlorobiales bacterium | reverse complement strand
GTAATATCCATTGCTTCCGGGGTAAGACCGTTGTGGTATTTGCGGGCATCTGCATCCGACCATCGTATCCATCGGGAAAGTTCTTCCTGGACGTTTTCACGAGTCACCTGCTGCTCGGTTGCTGCAACAGTAGCCTCATCAAGCCATACCGCCTGGGATGACGCCTGGGGATGGTAGTGAAAACCGTCTTCTCCTCCGACGAGAAATGAAAAATCAGCGGGGTCTATATCCTCGCTCCTGAAACCGGTACGCATCGTTCTTCGTTCAAGAAGCCGCTGAAGAGGATATTCCACCCGTTCACCGCTCTGAAACTGGAGCGCGACAAGCTCGTGATAAAAAGGGTTGCGCGCAACTGACCGGACTTTCATTTGAAAACCATACGCTCTTGCAGCGGTCACCAGATTCTCGAGGAACGCCCCTATAGAGAGCAGCATTTCATGGTTTTTGGGATCGATTTCCGTCAGCCAACGATCTTCGGCTGATCCGATAACCCAGTTGTCAGGGCCTTTGATGGTAACCGTCCAGGGCTGAACGTTGTGGCTGCTGGGGGCAAACGAAGCGTACCAGAGAATATCGGCACGCTCCCGGCCGATCATAGACGCCAGCTCTTCATAACCGGGCCCTTTCGACCCCTGTTCCCTGGCTGGGCCGCCGCATGCCGACAGGCCCGGCAACATGCCGCAGGCAGCGACGCATTGAACCGAACGGATAAGGAATTTTCTGCGAGATAAAGACATGGGAAACTGCTGTTACAGGCACTGTAGCCACGTTATAAGCGACCGAAACACTCCTGAGCACCTTTTAGTATACAGATTTCAAGGAATAATGAAATGTTAAATCTTTACGACACCGGCTGTGAGTTGACTCCTTCCACATCATGCAAAGATCACTTTGGTGGTGGAGATATATCAGTTGTATTATATTTACAAGGGTACCACAATAAACTGCACGGAAAATAATGATCGTCATTCCAGACTGAAGCTGCAAAATGACCCAACAAAAAACGGATAGTTCCTTGTCCAAAATCGTAGCTACCGGAAAAGATCTCATAGCAATGCTACGTGACGGCACGCTGTTGCTGTTTGCTTTGTTGTTAATAGGATGTCCCCAGCAGATAAACAAAATTCTTGAAGAGGCAGGATTTGAAGAAGGCAGCTTTGCAGGGATGAAATGGAAAAGCAAATTAGCTCAATCAGACGAAGCGCTTCTGGAAGCTCAGGCAACCATCACCGACCTCAAAGAACAAAATACCAGGTTGAGCAAAACTCTTGCAGGTGTCAGATCACAGGTAACGAGTACCAAAGACAAACAAAACATAGCTGAGCTCAGCAAACTCAACAACCGCATTGCAGAGACTTCGGCGAAAGTTCAGGCAGTTGTCACATCAACCACTTCCGCAAACGCTCCTTTGATTCAAAAAGCACAGGTCTCATCGGGAAAAGTCATCACATGGGGAGTAGTCTTTGGTAGTGACAGAAATTACCAGGAGGCCAAGTACGAGGTTCAAACAGTCGCACCTCAATTAGGATTAACAAACGCTGCAATCTACTACCGCAACAATTCTTACCGCAGTGTTGCAACAACTACCGACAGATTACAGGCGGAACAACTTTTAAAAAAGGCAAAGGAACGCCGGAAGGACTCATATATCGTCAATATGGCCAGCTGGTGCAAAAGTGTTAAAGAAAGAAACGGTTATTTCGAGTGCTCGAGCTCTTAACAATTGAAACCAGTGAGACTCTCCCCATCGTCAGGACAGTTTTTCGATAAACCACGTGTGGCTTGAATAGCTCCTGAGTTCCTTTACGAGAAAGCAAGATTTCCCGCATAGCTTCTCATCGTTCTTCGCAGTCCTCATAACTATGTCGTTCACCGCCACAACAACCTAAAATAGCATTCATGATACCCACTTTCTGGTTTCGATGGCTGTACATCGTGATCCTCGGCGTCATGCTGTTCGGCGCGAGCATGGTTATCATGCCGGAAGTGGCAAGAGATCTCTTCAGTCTGCTGTTCTATTCTTCTCCCGGAGAATTTCAGGCGAGGTATCCGGCTGAGGCAAATGAGTACATTCTGTTCGCTCACGGGGTTCTTGGGGCGACCATGTTTGGATGGGGTGCAACAATGTTCCTTATCCTCAAGGGGCCATTCCAACGATGCGAGCCCGGCGGCTGGACAATGCTCGCAACGCCGCTCATCCTCTGGTTCGTAGCGGATTCAGTGTTTTCCCTTTATACCGGATTCTGGCAGAATGTCCTTCTCAATGCTGTATTGCTTCTGCTGTTCGGAATTCCACTCGGCGTAACAAGGAGATATTTTTCATAGGTACGAGTCTCGGTATTCTATATTCCGAACTTCGGTTATATCCCAAATTTTTCGCTTACCGAACAACATATCCAACCTCACGTGACAAACGTCTGTATAGCAAAGATTTGACGGCAGCAGCCCATGGAACAACGTTGAGGTGACGACCTCGTGGGGCAATTCGGGTCTCGCACTCTAATCCCGGAATCTGGATAAAGGATGCTTGACAGCCGTTCATCAGCATGTCGCATACCCGATAACGATAAGGTACGAGATTCTGC
>JAKSDB010000361.1 GCA_022360415.1 Chlorobiales bacterium | reverse complement strand
TCATACCATCCTTTCTGCAAACCAAAGGCAGGATCATTATAAATCTGCTGGTAAACCTCTTCGTTCCATGACTCTTCAGTATCAAGGAACATTCCCCAAGTATCAACGTATTTACGCAGCCAGGTAGAAAAAGGCGGATAATACTGAATTGCATTTTTGTAGAGGCCTTTTCCCTTCAATTCATCCAATGGGCGGTCAACTAAAAAATAGAAGTAGCAAATACCTTGCAACATCTGGTCACGTACAGATTCGGACGGCCCCTCGAGTATCTCCTGGGGAAGCAATTCCGTTGAACGATCAATGTAATCATAGTATTCAGATAAACTCTGGGCAGGATTGGTGTTACGGTCAGGATTAATTTTTTTTGCTTTTGCGATTGATGACTCAAGCATTTTGCCGATTTCAGGCTGCTCATTTATTAACTGTATGAGCTCTTTGGTTATCGGCTTATGACGATCTTCCTCCGAACAGGCCGTACTCACGGAAACAATTATTCCCAGCAACAGTACTATCGAAAGAATACTTTTCATCCTTTCAAATATCTTTCTCATTTTCTTTCCTCCTATATTATGACGGTTAAAAAAGTTGTCGATCACCTGCAAAAACCCCGGAAGCCACGACCTATCGCGACCCCTCTCCTGCCCAAACAATCACTAAGGAAGAGCCAGCATACAACCGTCAGCTACTCCAGAACGACGATATCTGTCAACTCTTTTCTGGCTGCTGCTGATCACCATGCTTATCGACCAAAATACATAAGCAATGAATACCTCTTGCTCAGGTATCACATAGCAGAAAACAGCAAAGGTGCTTCACGAGAACTTCAGGGAACGGCTTGGGGACTTCTTGTACGGCTTTTACGGCGCACTTATGGGGTACAAGGGAAAGGTACTTCGTAGGACTTCTTTTCAAATGTAATACTACTTCCGGTAAATGCAAACAGAAAACCATGCCCATCATCAGACCCGGCTCGGACTACCAGGCATTTCCATCCAGAACCATTGTTTCATAGGTTTGAATCTGGCCTTCTACTCCGCCCTCTCCGCTGATGCTGGTTCGATTCGTGGTTCGTGCAGCAAAAGTTTTCATCGGAATTGACCTCATATTATCGGGCTTGTTGGCGGAGGGAACAGCGAGCGAAAGCATTATCCTATGCAAGTCCGGGACATCTTCCAGAACAACAGAGACAAGCAAACCCAGCACTGTTTTTTCCCGGTATATCGCCCTTCCGGAAAACCTACGTTCACCCTGCTTATCTTCATAAACAAGCTCAAGCTCATTTGGATTCTCCATGGAAAAAACAATTTTCACACCATCACCTGCAAGGTGATAGTTTTTTACGCTTACAAGCTCCTTTTTCATGACTTCCCCCTGTATGTGTTTGAACTTTCAACCAAAAAACAACGCACTTGCTGGGCATTCAACCTAACTCACCACGTCAACAGAGACTTGTACGATTGATTCATTTTCAAAAAATATCTCCACCTGCTCATACTGTGGACTGCCAGGAGCAAGAACTTTGTCATACCTGGCTTGCACCCACGTCAGAACCTGAGGCCACATTCCCGATTGTTGACTCAAATGCAAGTCCAAAAGCAAAATATTGGGGTTAATTCCCGGTGGTTCTTTAACGTATAGAGATGCCTGAATCCCTGGGTTTGCAACCAGTATTTCTCCGACAACGTGAAAGTCGTCAGGCTTCGGTGGCATGAGATTAACCCACGCATACCAGTTTCTTGTTTCCATGATAACCGTCCTTTTTTTCATGATTTAATTGCTTGCCCTGGTCTCCATTTCCACAGGAACCCTTTCGATTTCATCCGGTAACACCTGTCTCTCCATTTCCCCCTCTTCAAAAGTTTGCTGCAGTAGACTTTTATACAGAAAATCCTTTCGTTTGCTTTTTTCTGAACGCCAGTACTAACTCCGACTACGCCAGTTACCGGAATACCCTCTCGGATCCGGGTCGTGAACATATGCCCTATAGTTCGTCAACCCTCCTTGGGCTGGTACTCTCCCAACCAACGCTTTTTAATCCCCTTTATCTATATCCTTTAATTGCCTTAGCATAAACAGTGAAAGACACCGTACTACTTATCGAAACTTCGGATACCTCAGGTAACTTCTTGTACGAACTATATCAGACACCTATGGGGTAATGCAGAGGCAAAAGAAAAAAAACAAGAAAGCACTTAAAAAGCACTTTGCCCTTCCTGCAATTTAATACCGCCCCCGATAAAAGCAAAAAAGTTGCGTAGTTTTTCATCTGAATCAACCGAATCCAGATCATTCGATCCCAGGTGCATTGCGGGATTATAAAGGGCACCTCTATAAATTGTCGCGAGTCCCGATGCTATCGGGATGAGGGTTTCGAGCACCGGCCAACGACGTAATCATGGCGCGCAGCAAATTAATAGAGGTGCCCTAAATGCTTGTATTTCAGAAGGACGTTATATATATTTCACAATCGTTAAAAGACACAAGTATAAGCAATAAGCACATATTTGTCTGCCGTGACGCTGCTGCTGAAACGGCAGACATGACAGATGAAACAGCCGGCAGGGAAACACAAGGAAGATTTTGTGGATCACCACATTCTACCTGCGCTGCTCGAAGCAGGCCTCGAATCGTTTTCTCCTGAAAAACACCAAGAACCGGGAAGCCGCATCGATACTTGTTCTTTTACATAAAAGCACCTCTATTTATTGTCATGAGTCCCGATTCCATCGGGATGCAAGGCAAACGGAGCACCGGCTTTGTCGGGATAAACTTCAAAACCGGAGTATCCCGACAGGTCGGGATCAACGATGCAATTGAAGCGCGGAATAAATAAACTGAGGTGTTCATAAGTTTTCCTTCGCTACACTTCACCGGGGAGCAAACAGTTACAAAAAAGGAGACAAAGCCATGTCAAAAAAAATAGTTGTTTTAGGTGCAGGAACAGGTGGAACGATCATTTCCAATAACCTCAGGCGGCATCTTCCTGATGATTGGGAAATTACGGTGATCGATCGTGACGACAAGCATATTTACCAGCCGGGCATGCTTTTTGTCCCCTTTGACATTCAGAAGTCCAGCACGCTGACACGGTCCCGGAAAAAGTATATTCTGCCCGGCGTGAATTTTGTCATCGATGAGATCACCCATATCGATCCGGAAAAAAGAGAGGTAAAAACAAAAAATCGCAGTTTTTCTTATGACTTTCTTGTGATCAGCACGGGCTGCAAGATTGCTCCGGAAGAAAATGACGGCTTGATGGATGCCTGGGGAAAGAACGCTTTTACCTTTTACTCTATCGAGGGGGCTGACTTGTTGCGTCAAAAACTCAAGGAATTTGACGGCGGCAAACTGGTGCTTAATATCGCTGAACTTCCTTTCAAATGTCCGGTAGCACCTATTGAATTTGTTTTTCTGGCGGACTGGTATTTCAAGAAAAAAGGCATCAGAAACAAGGTTGAAATCGAACTGGTTACCCCTCTGACCGGCGCTTTCACAAAGCCAAAAGCATCTGCTGTTTTTGGTGAGTCGGCCAAAGAGAAAAACATCAAAATCACCCCGACTTTTGAGTTGAACGAAGTCAACGGAAAAGAAAAATACATTGAATCCATACAGGGCGACAAGATCGATTACGACCTGCTGGTAATCATTCCAACGACAATCGGCGATGAAGTCATCAGCAATTCGGGTATCGACGACGGAATAGGTTATGTTCCGACACATCTCAACACGTTGCAGGCCCTGAAACATGAAAGGATTTACGTGATCGGCGATGCCACCAACGTCCCGACATCAAAAGCCGGATCGGTAGCACACTATGAAGCCGATGTTGTTGTATTCAATATCATGGCGGAAATTCACGGGATAAAACCCGAAGAAATTTATGACGGCCATTCAACCTGTTTCATAGTCTATTCCAAAGGCACCTCGTCGCTCATCGACTTCAACTACAAGATTGAGCCGCTTCCCGGCAAGTTTCCTCTTCCCCACATGGGCCCATTTTCGCTTCTCAAGGAAACCAAGGCCAATTGGTACGGAAAACTTGGTTTCGAATGGCTTTACTGGAACGTCCTGCTTGCGGGCCGCCACCTCGGTATGCCTCCAACTCTGGTCATGGCCGGCAAAGAAGTTGGATAGATCATGCCTCCATGGAATGTTCAGCCGGGCGGAACTTGACAGCCCTGTTGAACGTTCCATTTCTCGACAATCGCATTATACCCGTTATTCCTCAGCGCAACACTCCTGAAGGAGACGTTGATGTCGTTTCTGATCTGAAAAAAGCAGAGCGGTTTGCAGCGAGCGTAAGCAACTGCAGGCTGCTGTTTTACCACTTTGCAAAAAGACAATTTGCAAGCCTGCAAGAAATCCGTAAACTTAATGTTCTCTTTGCAGGAAAATTGTAAATGAATTATGGTTTTTGTGATGATAACGATTACTTTGAACGGCGAACAACGCAAGATTCGCGATGGATCGACCGTCGACGATATACTTGACATTATCGGAACCGAACAACAGCGTGTTGCTGTTGTTGTCAATGAAAACATAGTCCCCCCTGAAAACCGCAGCAGCATGATACTGCGTAAAAATGATCAGGTTGACGTTCTTGCTTTTGCGGAAGGAGGATGAACAACCTGTATGGTTAATAACAACATTATGAATGAATTGCAGATAGATACATATAGCTTCTCTTCACGCCTTATTCTCGGCACAGGAAAATTCGGGAATGTTCAGTCGATGCTCGATGCCATTCGTGCATCCGGAACGGAACTGGTCACCGTGGCTCTTCGAAGATTCAACCGTGAACAGGTCGAACATGACCTTTTTGCCGCTCTCTCGGCTATTGAGGGCCTCACGCTCATGCCGAACACTTCAGGGGCATCGAATGCAAGAGAAGCTGTCAGGGCGGCACATATATCCCGGGAACTTTCCGGCAGCCCGTTTATCAAGGTCGAGATTCATCCCAATCCTCAGCACCTCATGCCCGACCCGATTGAAACATTCGAGGCATCCCGCATTCTTGCCTCGGAAGGTTTTCTGGTCATGCCCTACATTCCGGCCGACCCGGTCCTGGCAAAAAGGCTCGAAGACGCCGGATGCGCATCGGTCATGCCGCTTGGTTCGGC
>JAKSDB010000442.1 GCA_022360415.1 Chlorobiales bacterium | reverse complement strand
TGTCCTTCAATAAGGACAGAAACGCCCTCGTTCTGCACAAGCCATATGGCATTGTTTTTCAACTGGCTAACAGCAACCTGGTCGAGCTCTGCACTGTCGAACGCAAAGAATACGTCCTTGACTATTCTGCGTGCTTCCTCCAGAAGCATTTCATGAGTAACAACGGGTTCTTTATACCGGGCGGGCTCCGGATCCGTGCTCACAGCAGGCTCACTTGACTTGGAAGAACACCCGGCCACCGAGACAGCAGCAATAACCCAACATACCAGTAATAGCTTTTTCATGTTAATCTTCCTCGTTTAATCTTCCTTTAAAGATGATAAAAAAAGGGCAAACAGTAAACTGCCTGCCCTTGGTGTAAAAACAAGACCGTTTACTGAACGACAAAGTGTGCCCTTCTGTTCTTGGCCCATGCGGCCTCGTCATGTCCGGGATCGAAAGGACGCTCTTCACCATAGCTGACTGTCTGTATGCGCGAAGGTTCGACTCCAGCATTGACCATATAGTTCTTCGCACTTTCAGCTCTTCTCTCACCAAGTGCGATGTTGTACTCATTGGTACCTCTTTCATCGCAATGACCTTCAATGATGACGCTTGCGTCCTGATTGTCCATCATCCACTGAACGTTTTCGTCAAGCTGGTTCTGTGACGCCACGTCAAGAACAGCACTGTCGTAAGCATAGAAAACATCACCCAGCTCAGCCGTAACAGTGGCTACAACCGGCGGTGGTGGTGGCGGTGGCGGCGGTGGCGGTGGTGGAGCAACTGCTACTTTTCCGCAGCATCCACACCCTATAACAAATAGCATGGAGGGCACAAGCAGAGCTTTGAACAAGTTTTTGAGAGATTTCATTATTCTGTCTTTTAATGGTTTTTGATATATACTGGTATCAGCAAAACAATGACCAACACTGTCTTATCTCTTCTCAATCGCCGGTCTCGCACTCCCAAGCTTACCACCTTCTGCGCATCATACTACTGCCCAGGCTATGAAACTTACCAGGTAACCGCCATGCCGCGGCAGGCAATCCTGCCAGGCTGCGGCATAACGGAAAAGACGGTGTGTATGTTATCCTCTTGCCGGCTGAGGCTCGAGCACCGGAGGAACTACCACTGGCTCAGGCTCAGGAGTTGGCATCACTGCTTCTTCACAGCAGCAGCCGATAACAAAAAGCATGGACGGAATAAGCAGAATTTTAAAAAGGTTTTTGAGAGATTTCATGTTACCCCCTTGTTTAGGTTAGTAGGAACTGCTTTTTTAACGAAATGAAGACCAACATGGCTGCATCTGTTCACCTGACAGCCGGAGACTTCTCTGGTTTCGACCATCTGAATTCATAACATACAGTTTTTTGCCGCCGCCCCTGTCTGAACTGAAAACAATCATTGTTCCGTCGGGTGACCAGCTGGGCGCTTCGTTATGCCTTGTCCTGTAGGTCAGCTGCCTCAGCCCTGTTCCGTCAGCATTTATAGTAAATATATTGATTTCCCCATTCTTTTGCATAGTGGTAAATGCAATTTTATCATCAACGGGTGACCATGCAGGCTGAGTGTTGTACTTTCCTTCGAAAGTAAGGCGCTTTACCGCTCCTGTACTCATGTTCTGAATAAAGATCTGGGGATTACCGTGCCGCGAAGAAACGAAAGCCATTCTGGCTCCGTCAGGTGAGAATGTAGGAGACACGTCTATTCTGCTATGCCTTGTCAAACGGCGGGTGATGGTCCCGTTATTCCTCAACAGATAAAGCTCCTGGTTCCCGTCAAAAGAAAATGTGGTTGCAAGCTCGGCCGAGCCGTTTCTCCATGATGGATCGATTTTTACCCCTTTCTTTTTTACGGAAACAATGTTCTGGGTTGAAAGATTCTTGATGTGCAGGTCAGGCATACCCCCGGTATACGTAAGATATGCGAGCAGACGCCCATCGGGAGACAAGGCCGGGGTGAGCGCAAGCCCGCCGGTACTGGTAACAGGGGTTGCTCCGTAACCATCAAAATCTGCAAGATAAATTTCCTTTTTCCCGCCGGCTTGTGAAACAAAAGCAATCTTGCTTTCAAAAATGGACGGCTTTCCGGTAAACAGCCTGACAAGATCCGCACAGAACCTGTGCGCTACAGGCCTTATATTATCTTTTTCACCCTGGTAAAGCTTTCTCATGAGGAGCTTACCCGTCAGAGCGTCATAGACTTCCATATCAATCTGCAGGGTATTGCCTTTCCTTTCCAGCACTCCACCTGCATAAATCTCGGCCCCGACCGAGCTCAGCGCGGCAAAGTTAATCTGCCTTTTTCCGGTCTGATACAGATCTCCTCCCGCCACAATATTCAGAGGAGACTTGATAATGGCAAACAGGCCGGTGAAATCAAGACCTTTTTTGACAACAGTATCGATTCCTGTTGCATACTGACGGTTGCTGCTTTTCTTTGTATCGATCGGCTTCAGCACCAGAGGGATCCTGTCGGCCCCCTCTTTTGTAATCTTTATATACTCTTTGACAGATTCGGCACTGAGCGTGGCAGGGAGCAAAACCAGACACCACGCAAACACAAATGCAATTCGTGAAATTGAGTGAGGGGCTTTCATGATTTCAATTATGAAATGATTCTTCCTTACTGCAATAGTAATCCGTCATACCTGTATAACAACAGTAGAACGCATAACCCTTCTCGTTTTAACAAAAATAAAGAACTCGCAAGATTATTTACAAGTAATTCAACTTACAAGTAATTCAACTGAAATTCAACATGGAGCCCGAAAATCCGTCGAATACCTGCCAGAACGATATCTCAACTATTCAATCCCCCGGGGAGTGAAAACCAGCCCTATCCGCATAGCCTTTTTGCTCACATTCGGGGGCACAGGAGGCAAAGGAGAGGATTTTTCAATCGCCTTTATCACCGTATCGTCAAAATATCGGCTGACAGAGCGCCTGTCCAGCCTGATGTCGCTGATCGCACCGTTCGGTTCGATTGACAGGGCTACGTAGGTTTTGATTTCTCCTGTCTCCCTGATAAGCTGTGGAGTAAAAGACCAGTTCCGACGAATAATAGTCACTATCTCAACGAGATAACGTTCCAGGGGGCTCATGGGGGCACCATATTCACCTTCACCGGGGGCAAATCTTCCCGGACCTGAACGTTTGTAAAGATCGGACGGTGGCCCTTTTTGAACTTCCTGCCTCAACCGCTCGAGCGTCCGCTCAAAGTCACTCGGCTGTTTTTTCGGGGTTTTCCGTTTGGGTTTTTCCGCTTTCTTCTCAGGCTCTTTCTTCTCTGCAACGACCTTCTTCTTGTCAGGCTTCGGTTCCACTGGATCGGGCTCGACCGGGGGCTTCGCCTGAGGAGGCTCAGGTTCGGGTTCCGGCAGTGCAGGCTCTTCGACAGGCATGGCAACCTCTTTTGATGAACCCGGCCCCGGCAACGTCACAAGGCTTACGTCAATGGTTTTCAACTCCGGACGCTTCAATCCGGCAAGGTACTGCATATAAAAGCTCCCGGAGAAAAGCAGCGCGTGCAGAAGAGCAGATATGGTGAAAGCTGTGAAAAAACGGGGCTTGTCGGCTTTCCGTTCGTCACGATTATTCATTCTCATCAGGATTTACACCATCGTTGACCGGAAATCTTCCCGGTTCGGTAACCATCCCTATCTTTTCAATCCCCGCATCCCTGATCTGCGCCATAACGAACATCACAAAACCGTACGGCAATGATTTATCCGCCTTCAGGTACACTTCGCCCGCCGTGTTAATATCGATGATTTCAGGAAGTCTTTCCTGAAGCTCATCAGGTGCAAGCTGGTATTTATTGATAAATACACGGCGTTCCTTATCGACACTGACAAAAAGCGCTTCCGGCTCGACATCCATTTTTTCATGCGATGTCTCGGGAGTTTCCACCTTGACACCGTGAATCATCATCGGAGCCGTAACCATGAAGATAATCAGCAGGACCAGCATGACGTCGACAAAAGGGGTGACATTAATTTCACTTAACAGCCGGCTCGACCTGGCACCCCTTCTTCCCGAGCCGTTACCCGATTTCATTGAGAAACGATTTTATAAATTCACCGGAAAAATCATCGATATCCCGTTCGATCGAGTTGATCTGCTGCGTAAAGTGGTTATACGCTATTACAGCAGGGATAGCAGCGGCAAGCCCCGCCGCTGTAGCCACCAGAGCCTCCGCAATGCCTGGAGCAACCGTCGCCAGAGAAGCCGACTGTGTCACACCGATGCTCATAAACGAATTCATGATACCCCACACAGTGCCGAAAAGGCCGATAAACGGCGCGGTATTTCCCACTGTCGCAAGAAACGGAACATACCTGGAGAGACTTCTGGCCTCTTCATTCGCCTCCCGTCTCACCGCTCTCGAGATACGTTCTTCGGCCTCGTCGGGATCTTTCAGATCACCAAGCGCCCGATATTCTATATACCCGGCCCTGAAAACCCTTGCAAGCGAGCCGCTCCTGTAGTTTTCAGTTTCCCCGAAAACCTTGTCTATGCTTGAAACATCAAAAAAGTAATCGAGAAAACCTCTCGACTCCTTCGTCGCTCTTCCAATGATCCCGGCCTTGATAATGATGATTGCCCATGAAACGACAGAAAAAAGCAGAAGCAGCAGAAGCACAAAGAGAACAACCGGGCCCGTATCCGCAAGCAGCGAAAAAAAGCCGATCTCGGGTATAAACATAGGTTACAGCATTTATTGATTGTTATGTTCGAGTAAATATGTCATATGCTCTGGGAAAAGAAAAAAGCAAGTGCGCATCCTGAAAGTGCACAGAGCGTATTCACCACATCGTTGTTTACATAACGGTATCCCTTGATAAGCTTGTTTTCCACAACAGTACCGTCACTCCTGAAGCTGCTTGTACGCTCCGTTACTTTCTCCCTTACAGGATCATAATACTGCGCCTGAATTGTCGCACCAAAAAAACTGTCGACAAGGCTTGCAACAAGTCCCGATAAACCGATAAGCATGAATGATTGCACCACCCCGAAATCAATAAGCCAACCCACCTGCATCAGAATCGCGCTCGCGCAGATCAACAGCGCACCGATAAACGCACCCAGTGTCCCTGGAAAAGATACGCCTCCCGACGTCCCGACAGGAACAGGCTTCATGGTGGTGATAAGTCTTGCCTTGGGGTTGGGCCACATTGTCCCGATTTCTGTCGCCCAGGTATCTGACTGAACAGCCGCCAGCGTCCCAAGATAAGCAAAAAAATATGCAGGCTCGCCTGTTAATGAATAAACGATCATAATTATCCACGCAATACCGCCGTTGGCACAGACCTGGCCGGCATCCCGCTGTGAACCTTTCTCGAAAACCAGGTCAAATTGAGCTTTTCTTTTTTTGCCCAGCTTCGATAAGATCGAGGACAACAGATAGAAGGTAAGCAGCGGGACTGTCCAGACAAGCCCTCCTATCCCGAAAATAGTCGTCCCGAGAAGAAACGTCGCCGTCGCCCCGCTGTTATTGAGAAACTTGACTTTTATGGAAAAAACTGCGAGCAAGAGGGCAAACATACCTCCTGAAAGGAAGCGGTAAAGAAGACCTGCACTATCTGTATCGATGATATACAGTACGTAGCAAACCGCGAGAGGAATCATGAGATTGTCAAATCCATGGGAGAGAAGCGCCTCAACAGCAGTTGCGATAAGAGAAAGAAGCAACGCAAAAGCAACAAGCTCCAGCAAGGAAGCATCAGCAAGACCGGTACCGAAGCTGTCTCTGAAAGTAAAGAAACAGGCAAGGAGCAGAAAAAAGCTCACTGCAAACATGGTCAGCGAACCTTCTACGGTTTTTCTGCTTTTTGTGAGGTTCTCAATATGAACCTTTCCGAGGGCTCCTCCTGCAAAAGCCGCAAGCGAATCGGCAATTCCGGCAACAAGCACCGATGTACGCAATATCCAGGCATGGTTCTCCCAGAGAAAAAGCGCAAGGATAACAAAGGCAACAGGAAGAACAATCGGGCCGTAACTTCTCTGAACCTTCTCTCCCCTGATGTTGCTTTCATCTTTACCATGCAGTACCTGCAAAAGACCGACGCGCACACAGACTGTGTTAAACACCGTGAAAAGCAGCGCCAGCAGAACCGGGTAAAAGTTTGCCTTGAATAGTACGGGGAAAAAGAACAGAAGAAGCCCGAGACTGAAATGCAGAACTTTTCTCAGCACAAATCTGCTGACTGAAAACTTCCTCGCAAGCACCTCAAAAAGCAGTAACGAAAGCATCATTATTCCGAGAAGCAGAAAAAAAACCGGGAGATCATGCGGAGAAGGTGCCTGTAATTTCAGCATAGTGCAAATATTCGGTTATCAGATCTGTTCAGGAAAGTATATAACTAACGCAAAATACGGCAAAAAAACAGCCGGAGAAAGCTGCATTCACAAAAAAGAATAAACAAACGGAAGTATTGCCTCTTTCTCTATTACAATCATGATTACTATATAATGGGCACCTTTATTTATTGTCATGAACGATTCAAGTGCAAGGCGAACGGAGCCGGAGAAACCGGAGTGTACGCGGAGTACATGAGGATTTCGAGCACTGCTTAACGATGCAATCGAACCGCGGAATAAATAAAGAGAGGTGCCTTAATTTTCCTTTCATCACATACTTGCTTTACAAGAAAGGAAAAGCTATATTTGCAGCACAACGTGTATCGTTTTTTTATCGCTTAAAATTGTTTTCACCTGAATGCCTGAATGTTACCAACATAGCGGCAACGGCTCACGAAGCATAAAGGGCGTTATGGCCCGATTCGGCGCCGGGAAAAAAAACATGTTCGGCAAATCAGCCGGCACCCTCATTTGCAGGATCGGAATTCTTGTGCCTGTGATTATTCTACAGGTGGGCATTCTTGTGCCCTGACGTCGCTCCGATCCCTGGTCCAATTCTCCTCGTTTTTGACAAAAATTCTTTCGTTGGCCTTGGGAACGGTGCTCCCGGGGAAAGGATTTTTAATGACAAAATTTACCGTTAATGAGATCTGATACCATTAAAAAGGGTTTTGAAAAAGCTCCTCACAGAAGTCTTTTGAAAGCCACAGGAGCCATTGCATCAAACGATGATTTCAGGAAACCTTTCATCGGCATCTGTAACTCGTTCACAGAGCTCATCCCCGGCCACACCCATTTGCAGAAACTGGGACAGGTCGCAAGGGAAGAGATAAAAAAAGCCGGCGGAATCCCGTTTGAATTCAACACCATCGGCGTCTGCGACGGCATTGCCATGGGACATATCGGCATGCGCTACTCTCTTGCGAGCCGGGAATTGATAGCCGACAGTGTGGAAACGGTCACCCAGGCTCACCGTCTCGACGGTCTTGTCTGTATCCCGAACTGCGACAAGATAACGCCAGGAATGATGATGGCGGCAGCCCGCATGAACATACCGGCAATCTTTGTCTCCGGCGGCCCGATGAAAAAAGGCTGTACGCCGTCGGGGGAAACCGTCGACCTGATCTCGGTTTTCGAGGCTGTAGGACGCCACAGTACAGGCGAAATCAGCGATGAGGAGCTTGCCGTCCTGGAAGACCATGCATGTCCGACCTGCGGCTCCTGTTCAGGCATGTTTACGGCAAACTCCATGAACTGCCTTTGTGAAGCTCTTGGCTTCGCGCTTCCGGGTAACGGAACGGTACTTGCGATCGATCCCGGAAGAGAGGAGCTTGTCAGGAAAGCGTCCAGGCGCATTATTGACCTGGTCGAAAAAGACATCAAACCGCGCGACATCCTTTCAAGGGAATCACTGCTCAACGCTTTCGCGCTTGATTTTGCAATGGGAGGAAGCACGAACACGATCCTGCATACCCTGGCGATTGCCAATGAAGCCGAGGTATCGTTTGATTTTTCCGAGCTCAACGACCTTTCATCGAAAACGCCCTATATCTGCAAGGTCAGCCCTGCAACATCGGATGTCCATATCGAGGATGTCAACCGTGCAGGCGGCATTTCGGCCATACTGAAGGAACTTTCGAAGATCGACGGACTGCTCGACCTGACAAGACCGACCGTTACAGGCAAAACGCTCGGGGAAAACATAAGGGACGCTGTTGTACATGACCCCTCGGTCATTCGCACAATCGATTCGCCCTACTCGCGTACAGGCGGACTTGCGGTGCTTTACGGAAGCCTCGCACCGGAAGGCGCAGTTGTAAAAACCGGAGCGGTCAACGAATCGATGATGTGTCATACCGGCCCAGCAAAAGTCTATGAATGCCAGGATGACGCCATTAAAGGCATCATGAATGGAGAGGTGGTTGCAGGTGACGTTGTAGTCATCCGCTATGAAGGACCGAAAGGGGGCCCGGGAATGCCCGAAATGCTCTCCCCTACCAGTGCGATCATGGGACGCGGTCTCGGTGATTCCGTTGCCCTGATAACCGACGGACGTTTCTCCGGAGGATCGCGGGGAGCCTGTGTAGGCCATGTGTCGCCGGAAGCAGCCGAGAAAGGGCCGATAGCGGCTCTTCGCAATGGCGACATGATTACCATTGACCTGCCGAACAGGGTGCTTTCGGCAGATCTGTCCGATGAAACAATTGAAAAAAGACTGGCGGAGCTTCCGGCATTCACTCCGAAAATCACCAGGGGATATCTTGCGCGTTACTCTCAAATGGTTACGTCGGCAAACACCGGAGCGATTTTACGAAACCCTGTTTGTTAACACTAAACTAACAATGACCCATGCATAGATCCGGCCAAAAAATGAATGGCTCAGAAATCTTCTTTGAATGTTTACGCAGGGAAAAAGTTGACTACATTTTCGGCTATCCCGGAGGCGCGCTCCTGAAAGTATACGAAACCCTTTATGACATCGAGGACATCAAGCACATCCTTGTACGCCATGAACAGGGCGCCACTCATATGGCGGAAGGTTACGCCCGGGCAACCGGCAAGCCGGGAGTCGTTCTGGTCACGTCGGGACCGGGTGCCACCAATACGGTTACCGGAATATCCAACGCCTATATGGACTCTTCCCCGCTGGTTGTTTTCACCGGGCAGGTTCCGAGCGCTCTTATCGGCAACGATGCGTTCCAGGAAGCCGATATTGTCGGGATCACCCGCCCCATAACAAAGCACAATTTTCTGGTCAAGGATGTCAAGGACCTTGCGACCACGATAAGAAAGGCATTTTACCTTGCCACTCAGGGAAGACCCGGGCCGGTCCTTGTTGATCTGCCAAAAGACGTTCTGAACTCGGAGTGCGTCTTTCACTGGCCGAAAACGGTTGATATCCGCGGGTTCAAACCAACAGTCAGGGGACATGAAAACCAGATAAAAAAAGCCGCGAATATCATGGCGAAGGCAAAACGTCCCCTTCTCTATGTCGGCGGGGGCGTCATTGCTTCAGGAGCCTCCGACGCCCTCAGAAAACTTGCCGTTGAACAGGACATACCTGTAACCATGACCTTGCAGGGTCTTGGAGCGTTTCCGGGCAACCATCCGCTGAGCATGGGAATGCTCGGGATGCATGGGACTTTCTGGGCCAACCAGGCAGTCAACAACTGCGACCTTCTGATTTCCGTCGGAGCAAGGTTTGACGACAGGGTAACCGGCAAGGTCGATACGTTTGCAACCCATGCGTACAAAATCCACAACGACATCGACCCGACAAACATAGATAAAAACGTTAGGGTTGATCTCCCTGTAGTCGGAGATTCGCGGCACTTCCTTGAAGGCGTCCTCAAGGCGACTCCCGAAACAAGGGAAAACCGTAAGCCCTGGCTTGAACAGATCGCCGAGTGGCAGAAAGAGTGTCCGCTTAGCTATACGAACGACGAAAAAACGCTTAAAACCGAGTTCGTTATCGATGAGGTTTCCCGGCAGACGGAAGGAAACGCGGTCGTCGCAACCGATGTCGGGCAGCACCAGATGTGGACCGCCCAGTACTACAAGTTCGCCAATCCGCGCTCGATCATCACAAGCGGCGGGCTCGGAACGATGGGCTACGGTCTTCCTGCTGCCATCGGGGCCGCTTTCGGCATCAAGGACAGACCGGTTATTCTCTTTTGCGGTGACGGCGGGTTCATGATGAATATTCAGGAGCTTGTCACGGCAGTTCACTACAAAGTACCTGTCAAGCTATTCCTGATCAACAACAACTTCCTCGGCATGGTACGCCAGTGGCAGGAGCTTTTTCATAAGGAAAAATACTCCTTTACCGACCTGCAGCAGAGCAACCCCGATTTTGCCCGGGTTGCCGAAGCGTTCGGTGTCAAGGCTTACAGCGCAGCCAACCCGGCTGATGCGAAACGCGCCATAAAAAAAGCGCTCGACTATAACGAAGGGCCTGTCCTTGTCGAGTTCAAGGTCATTAAAAAAGATATGGTTTTTCCCATGGTACCTGCAGGGGCATCGATTTCGGAAATGCTTTTTGAAAGGCTGAACCCTAAAACAATGGTATAAGAAAAGCTATGAAACATATCATATCCGTCCTGGTCGAAAACAAATTCGGTACGCTTAACCGGGTTGCCGCAATGTTCAGCGCAAGGGGATTCAACCTTGAAAGCATCTCGATCGGCGAAACAGAAGACAATGAAATATCCCGCATGACAATTGTCACCAGCGGAGACGACAACATCATAAGCCAGATACTCAAGCAGCTCAACCGTCTTGTCGACACACTGAAAGTTGTCGATGTGACGCACAAGCCGCACGTATCGAGAGAGCTTCTTCTTATGACTCTGAAGCTGGGCAAACAGACGCAACAGGAGATTTTCGGGCTGATCGACGTTTTTAAGGCAAAAGTCGTGGATATCAAACGAAAATCCATTACTATTGAGGTCGTTGGTTCACCGGACAAAATCAATACAACTATTGACATGTTCCGGCCTCTCGGCATAAAGGAAATCGCACGCTCCGGCACGGTCGCCATGACCCGTGGCGAGGGCTGACTTTGTTATTTTTTCTAAACAACAGGGAACTTCTATTTATTGAGGTGCCCATCAAATAAAGCGCAAACATATGAACGTTTACTACGAGCAGGATGCCGATCTGAAATACCTGCAAGGAAAAAATATCGCCGTACTCGGCTACGGAAGCCAGGGGCACGCTCACGCCCTGAACCTCAAGGAAAGCGGGCTGAATGTCTGTGTCGGTCTGAGGCCGGACAGTTCCTCGTGCGCTAAAGCGAGGGAGGCGGGGATCGAGGTCAATCCCATTGCCGATGCGGTAAAGTGGGCTGATATCGTGATGGTCCTTCTCCCTGACCAGTATCAGAAAAGCATCTATGAAACGGAAATCGCTCCAAACCTCGAGGAAGGGAACACTTTGGCGTTTGCTCACGGCTTCAATATCCATTACAGCCAGATTGTTCCGCCTGCAACTGTAAACGTCATGATGATCGCCCCGAAAAGCCCGGGTCATCTCGTTCGCCGCACCTTTACCCAGGGTAACGGAGTTCCCTGTCTCATCGCGGTCTACCGGGACTATACCGGCGACACCAAGCAGCAGGCACTCGCATGGGCGAAAGGGCTTGGCGGCACCAAAGCCGGTGTTATCGAAACAACGTTCAAGGACGAAACCGAAACCGACCTGTTCGGCGAACAGGCTGTTCTCTGCGGCGGTTCCGCCGAGCTTATCAAGGCCGGGTTCGAGACGCTTGTTGAAGGAGGCTATCCGGCCGAGCTTGCCTACTTCGAATGCATGCATGAGCTGAAACTGATTGTCGATCTCTACTACGAAGGAGGGCTGTCCCGGATGAACTATTCCGTCAGCGATACCGCCGAGTACGGCGGCATGACCAGGGGGCCGAGAGTCATTACGCCTGCCGTCAAGACAGAGATGAAAAAAATACTCGAAGAGGTACAGAACGGCAGTTTTGCCAGGGAGTTCATCGACGAATGCAACTCCGGGTACCCTAACATGAAAACACTGCGCGAGTCGAATGCCGGTCACCCCATCGAGAAAATCGGCACAAAACTGCGCGACATGATGAGCTGGCTCCTGAAAAAGTAACAAACAAGCAATGATCAAGATAGTAACCATACCGGGCGACGGCATAGGGCCCGAAGTTGTCGCCAGTGCAATACAGGTCATCAACGCGCTGGAGGAAAAACACAGCCTAGAAATAACGATAGAGGAGCGCCTTTTCGGCGGCGCATCATACGATGTTCACGGGGAAATGCTGACGGAGGAAACCCTCGAGGCATGCAAAAACTGTGATGCCGTTCTGCTCGGCGCAGTGGGCGGCCCGAAATGGGAAAATCTGCCGCACGAGAAAAAACCCGAAGCCGCGCTTCTCAGAATCCGCAAGGAATTGGGCCTTTTTGCGAATTTTCGCCCGGCAAAAGTATACGATACCCTGGTCGATGCATCGTCACTCAAGCCGGATGTTCTTTCCGGAACCGATTTCATGGTTATCAGGGAGCTGACCGGCGGCATTTATTTCGGCCAGCCAAGAGGATATGACGACAACAGGGGCTGGAATACCATGGTGTACGAAAAATACGAGGTCGATCGAATCGCACGTCTTGCTTTTGAAACCGCCATGAAACGCAAAAAGCGGCTTGCTTCCATCGACAAGGCAAACGTGCTGGAGTGCTCACAGTTCTGGAGAAACATCGTGCATGACCTGCACAAGGACTATCCGGAGGTCGAGTTGACCGACATGTATGTGGATAATGCTGCAATGCAGGTTGTCCGTGACCCGAAGCAGTTCGACGTGATCGTCACCAAGAACCTTTTCGGGGACATACTCAGTGACATATCGGGCATGATAACAGGCAGTCTCGGAATGCTTCCTTCGGCAAGTATCGGCAGCAGCCATGCGCTCTATGAACCGATTCACGGCAGCGCGCCCGATATCGCCGGGCGGAACATGGCAAACCCCATAGCAACAATAGCTTCGGTTGCCATGATGTTCGAGCACAGTTTTTCCATGCAGGAGATTGCCGGCGATATTTACATGGCGATTGAAAAGACACTCGAGTCCGGAATGCGTACTGCCGATATCGCAAATCCCGGCGAGGGTGTCGTATCGACAACTGAAATAACCGATGCCATCACGGCAAACCTGGAAGTTTCGTAACCATCGCACTGTGAAGCGTGAAAGAAAAGGTATTGATATTTGACACGACCCTGCGAGACGGTGAGCAGTCACCGGGCGCATCTCTGAACCTGCAGGAAAAGGTCGAGATTGCAAGGCAGCTTGAAAAGCTCAATGTAGATATCATCGAGGCGGGGTTTCCTGCGTCTTCCCCGCTTCAGTTCGAGGCCGTCCGGCAGGTCGGCGATGAATCCGGCAAGATTGTCGCCGCGCTCAGCAGGGCTGTGGAAAACGATATCAAAAGCGCCCATGACGCGCTCAAGAGTGCGCGATATCCGAGGATACACACTTTTATCAGCACCTCGGATATCCATATCATGGGCAAGTTCGGCCATGAACGCTATGGAAAAACGCTTGCCGAAAAGCAGCGGACAATCATCAGAATGGCCGTGGATGCCGTACGTTTCGCGAAGACCTTCACCGACGATGTCGAGTTTTCCGCTGAAGACGCCGGAAGGACCGATCCGGTATATCT
>JAKSDB010000063.1 GCA_022360415.1 Chlorobiales bacterium | reverse complement strand
GCTGAACTCCTCGACCAGTCCGGTTGCAGCCGCGGTATCCAGCATGTTGTTGTAGGACAAATCCTTGCCGTGCAGCTTTTCGAAGTAATCCCCGAACGACCTTGAACTTTTTCCATCATTAAGACGATAGAAACCGGCGCTCTGATGCGGGTTCTCTCCGTAACGCATATCGAGCTCGCGTTCGAGCTCCAGGAACACCTTACCTGACCCGGCACCTTCACCTCCGGTCCCGACCCCTGCCATATACCCGGCTATAGCACGGTCATAGCGTGAGGTGAGCTCGAAAACTTTTCTTGCCAGTTTGAGTCTTGTTGAACGGGTTGTCGCACCGTTATTGGTGCGCATCTCATCGAGCACAAGAGTGTAGTCGGCGCTGTCGCTAACAACGGTCACCGATTCGTTGTTTTTCGCGGCGCTGCGAAGCATCGACGGGCCGCCGATATCGATATTCTCGATCGCATCTTCAAACGTTACATCAGGCTTCGCAACGGTTTCCTCGAAAGGATAGAGGTTGACGACAACCATATCGATAAAACCGATACCGTTTTTTTCAGCCTGCGCCACATGATCGGCATTGTCGCGCACCGCAAGCAATCCACCATGGATTTTCGGGTGAAGCGTTTTCACACGGCCATCCATGATTTCCGGAAAACCTGTAATAGTGGAAATAGATGCCGCATCGACACCGGAGTCCTGAAGCTTGCGCAAGGTTCCTCCGGTTGAAAAAATTTCAACGCCCATGGACGACAGCTCACGGCAGAAATCCACAATACCGGCCTTATCGGAAACTGATACTAATGCACGTTTGATAACAGGATCAGACATTTGTAGATTAGGGGATTAGGTTGAAATGGTTAAATCTCAGCAAAGCGTAAATGTAATCAAATATCCACTAAATGGCCAACCATAAAACCCGTCTGGCGGCCTTCTGTTCCGGAACCGGATCGAACTTCCGGTCTCTTTACCACGCCATCAATGAACGTGGCTTCCCGGCTGAATTTACCCTCTGCCTTTCCAACCGTTCGGAATGCGGTGCAATAGCTTTTGCAGGACAACACGGCATACCGACAGTCCATCTTTCTGAAAAGCAGTACGACACCCATCGTGCGTTTGCGGCGGCCATGCTGAAATCGCTCGAAGAGCATGGTGTCGAATATATCCTGCTTGCTGGCTACCTGCGGAAAGTACCGGAAGCTGTGGTCAATGCCTATTCCTTCAGAATCCTCAACATCCACCCGGCTTTGCTGCCGGAGTTCGGCGGACCGGGCATGTACGGTATCAACGTCCATAAAGCTGTTCTCGAAGCCGGTCGTAAGGAAACAGGGGCAACGGTACACTATGTTGACCCGGAATATGACAAGGGACCTGTTCTGCTACAGCGCAAAGTGCCCGTCGAACCCGGCGACACGCCGGAATCACTGGCCGCGAGGGTCCTGAAATGCGAGCACCGGCTTTACCCCGACGCGCTTGAAAAGCTCCTTACCGACAGGGAAATATGAGCGACACGCTGCTTGTCAATGAAATCTTCCTCTCGATCCAGGGTGAATCGACCTATGCGGGATGGCCCTGCACATTTGTCCGCCTTGCCGGATGCCAGAGTTCCTGTACCTGGTGCGACACGCGCTATGCATCAAACGAAGCGGGCAGGAACATGACACTCTCCGAAATCACCGAATGCCTTGCAGGTCACCAAACACCGCTTGTTGAAATCACCGGCGGCGAACCATTGCAGCAGGACAACGTCTATGATCTCATGCGACTGCTTTGTGACCGGGGTTATACGCTGCTGCTTGAAACCGGCGGTTTTTTTCCCGTCGATCGTGTCGATCACCGCGTTCATAAAATAATAGACCTCAAACCGCCGTCATCGGGGGAAAGCGAACACAACTGTCTTGAAAACATCACGCTTGCCGCTGCTTCTCCCGGTCATCTGAAAAAAAACTTCGAGTTCAAGGTTATCATCGCTTCACGGCAGGATTACGAATGGGGTAGAGACCTCCTTAGCCGCTATCGACTGACCACACACTGTACGGTGCTGATGGGAACTGTTTTCGGCGAGCAGGATCCCGCAGAGCTTGCAGAATGGATCCTCGAAGACCATCTTCATGTAAAGCTCCAGCTCCAACTGCATAAATACATCTGGCCACCGGATACACGGGGGGTGTAGCATTGAAGGCAAAAGGCAAAATCAATCCCCCTTTTTTGACTTTTTACCTTTTACTTTTGACTTCTTCCTCCTCAACATTCACTGTCTCTCTGACGGTATAACCAGGTGTGCTTGAGGTGTCACGGGTCAGCATTTCTCCCAAAAGTCCGATCGAGAAAAATTGCACCGCAACGATAATCAGGAGGATTCCGAGAAAAAGGATCGGACGGTTCACGACCGCTTCGTTGAAAAACACTTTTCCTATCGTCACATAGAGACTGATCCCGAAACCTACAAGAAAACTCACAAGGCTCAACATACCGAAGAAATGCATCGGTTGGCGCAGATATCTGGTAATGAACAGTACCGTAAAGAAATCGAACAGACCGGGAAAAATGCGGGAGGTCCCGAACTTGGTTTTACCGAACTTACGCGGGTTGTGTTTCACCGGCACTTCCGAAACCCTGAAACCGTTCCACTGCGCAAGAACCGGAATGTATCGGTGCATCTCTCCGTGCAGTTCAAGCGACTCGACAACCTTTCTCCGGTATGCTTTCAGACCGCAGTTAAAATCATGCAGCACAATCCCGGTAAACAGCCTGGTTGTCAGGTTGAAAATCCTTGAAGGAAAAGTCTTCGAGAACGGATCGTTACGTTGACGCTTCCACCCGCTTACAAGATCAAAACCTTCTTGTAGCTTTTCTATGAGTTGTTTGACCGCAAAAGGGTCGTCCTGCAGATCGGCATCGAGTGTTATAACGTACTCACCGGAAGCGTAGTTGAAACCAGCGGCAAGTGCCGCTGTCTTTCCGAAGTTTTTCTGCAGAGAAACAAGCTTCAGTTCAGGCTTCCGGACAATCTGCTCACGGATAAAACGTGTAGAACCATCCGTCGATCCGTCATCGATCATCAACAGCTCAAACGAAAATGAACGGTCAAAAAGACGATGCAGTTTCTCATCCGCCATGGCCTCATAAATCTGCTCGAGCAGCAAAGGCAAAGACTCCTCTTCATTATAAAAAGGCACGATAATGGACAGAGAGGGAGTTGAATGCATGGCATTGTAGTGTTAGAAATGGTCTGCTGTAAAAAATGTACACAATCGGGTGGAAAAGTAAAGTCAAAAGTTAAGGATCAAAAGTCAAAAAGGAGGAAAAAGAATTATCTTCGCCTATTTGCCGGTTACTTTAACAATCAATACCGTTTACCCTCAGCGAACCAACAATCAAACAGTTCAACAAGTACATATGCGCTATATCGGAGCACATGTCAGCATTGCGGGCGGGATAGACAAAGCGCCTCTTCGCGCCCGTGAGATCGGAGCAACCGCCTTTGCCATGTTCACCAAAAATCAGCGTCAATGGAACGCCCCTGCCTTGACACAAACGACCATAGACGCTTTCGCAAACAACTGCAAAACCTGCGGTTTCAACCCTCAACATATTCTGCCCCACGACAGTTACCTGATCAATCTCGGCAGCCCCGATCCTGACAAGCTCGACCGTTCACGCCGTGCGTTTATCGATGAAATGCAGCGAACCGAGCTGCTTGGACTGACACGCCTCAACTTCCATCCCGGCAGCCACCTGCGGGAAATCTCTGAGGAACAATGCCTCGAAACCATCGCCGACTCCGTCAACCTTGCGCTCAAGACAACAGCAACTGTTACTGCGGTGCTGGAGAACACGGCGGGTCAAGGCTCCAACCTGGGGTATACCTTCGAGCAACTTGCCTATATCATTGAAAGGGTCGATAACAAAGCAAGGATAGGCGTCTGCCTCGATACCTGCCATCTGTTCGCAGCAGGGTAT
>JAKSDB010000008.1 GCA_022360415.1 Chlorobiales bacterium | reverse complement strand
TGAAACAGCCTGTTCATTTCTCTTGTGCTCATTGCATTAATTCAGCTTTCAGACTTGCCAATAATCTTCGTTCTTTGCTGAAAGTCTCATTAATCTCCTCGAAGAAGTCTTCAGGTAACGATGGCTTGAAGATATTCCGTTCGTTCAGCTTGGCCAGGTGGAGCCCCCGCATGATTCCCAGGGTTTGCCGCGATTCTACTTCCATCTTCAGGATCTCCTGGAACAGACGTGAACGGTACTGCCGGGACGCATTGGCAACAGGAAAACTGCTCCGGTTATCGTCTTCAACGGCCAGAAACAGCAGGACGCGCCGATAATAAAAAAATCAGGTTTGCGCATGACTATCGTTTTATCTTTGAAATAATGTGGCGAAGCCAGCGGCGGAGACCGGGAGGAAAAAGTAATGACTGCAACAAATGCACTGTATTGGCGGGCGTCAAGGCATGTGTGGACTTTAATTCTCTAAACAGAAGCGGTATGGCGCTGTATTTCCGGTCAACTGCAGCCTTGAAAAAGAGAATCTTGCTTATGAAAAACTCGCGATTTGCGGATGGGATAAGATTGTGGTTCCGCAAGAACCAGTTCCATGAATAAGTAAAGCCGCCTGAATGGCTCAACCCTTGACCGGGCCACAGCCATCGCCGGCAGACGATATTGCCGATCACAATGAAAGGAAGATCATTTCCCGCGTTAAGCAACCACTCCCAGTCTTCATGCCGTTGAACATGCTCGTTAAACGGGTAATTCAGAAAAAGGGATTTTGCCGTATTCGGCAAATTCAAACAGTCAGTCTCTTTTTGCATCAAACCTTTACACTTTTATCGCTATTGGGGGACCAGTGATCGAGATTTTTTCCTGTTATCCGCTGCAGCAGAATAATATCGTCAATAAACGAGTCGTATAATTTCCGCCTGAATTCAGCGGCCAATGGAGATCGTTCAGCTTCAACCTTAGCATAACGATTTAGTGCGGTTCTAACCCCCATCCCCCGCAATCCTATCCGGAATCCCCATATACCGAGAGTTCTGAGAGATCTGTTCAGTACCGGGAAACGGTGCCGTTTAGACTGGTTCAAGACCGGGAAATCCTGGCGGCCATCATCGTCTATTCCCAGAAAAGACATCACATCCGTATAGCATCGCCTGGGGTTATCTTTGATCTCGTCGAGAAAAATCCAGTGTACACTGTCACTACCTACCTCTGCTATAAGACTCCGTAACGCTTTGCCAAGCAGTGCACATTCATAGTATTGCAGTTGAAGGGGTTGCCTGCATGACCACGGTATGTTTTGTCCTTTTTTTCTCGTTTCTTGAAGACCCCATGCAGTAGTGAAGTCCCCGATATTTTCTATGCCCCGAAATAGCAATTCAGAATGTAACGAGTACACTAAATCGACAGGGTTTCTGAGCATGACAATAAATCTTGCCTCGGGATTATATTCAATAATCTGTCTTATGGCTTCAGGGAGCATAAAATAACTTGTCGAAGCATCTATTATTGCCTGGTGATTCTCTGTTGCGCCGGCAAAAAGAGCCTCATACTCGTCGATTTTCAAGCCGGCGCGAAGAAAATCGCCAAAAAAATGCGGCTCTTTCTTCGGGGAAACGTAACATTGGGGGTGTTCCGAGAGCCAGTGTGCCATGGAAGTCGTCCCACACTTTGGTGCACCTGCCAGAAATATATTCGGTTTCATTTGAACATGCATAAGTACAGTGAACCGTGCCCCGACATCTTTCTTGAGATGCTGAAACAGATGAAAGAAAGGCGACGAGCTGTTATTGTCTCATTAATACACCTTTGCTCGACCGTAGTGATTCTATAATATTTTCGGGCACACCCTCATCCACAATCCTGCCCTTTTCGAGCCTGTACAAACGATTACATCTTTCCACCGTCGATAACCGGTGTGCGACAATGATAATCGTTTTGTCACCATGGAGCAGGTTGACAGCATCCATAACACTTCGCTCAGTTGCACCGTCGAGCGCACTTGTAGCTTCATCGAGAACAAGAACCTCGGGGTCATGATATAACGCCCTGGCAATGCCGATCCTCTGGCGCTGTCCTCCTGAAAGACGAACGCCCCGCTCACCAACCATAGTCTCCACTCCCTCAGACAGGTTATCGACAAACTGTTCGAGCTGAGCTGCCTTCAACGCCTTTCTGACAGCATTGTCATCGATACTGTCCAAAGGAACGCCAAATGCCACATTGCGACGTATTGTATCATCTATCAGAAAAATCGACTGGGGAACATAGCCTATCTGTCTTTGCCACGCTGGCAGGTCTTTCTGAATATCTTTTCCGTCAACAAGAATGCTGCCGCCCGAAGGAGGAAGCAGCCCCAGGAGCAGATCGACCAGCGTGCTCTTTCCCGCACCGCTTGCTCCCACAAAACCAACCGACTCCCCTTTCTTTATGGAAAGCGACACATTGTCAAGCGAAAGACTTCCTGACCCGGGATATGTGTACGAAACGTTCTCGAATATCAGATTATGCCTGAAAAAGTTTTCTTCCTTCCTCGAAACCGTTTTCTCCATGGAAACCGGCTCAAGTTCCTTCGCAAGCATGTCAAGCACCGGCTGAGAAAATTTTATTGCCTGTGTAGCAATCATAATGCGGTTAAACGAGGGCATGAGCCGAAATGCCGCGACGGCGAAAAGACCGATTTTGGGAATGATAAGCTCAAGAGTCCCTCCTTTTGCAAGCATCGTCAAAACCAGCACGACCAACGTCCCGACAGCGATCAGCTCAACCCAGAGTTTTGGTACTTTCTGCATCGTTGCCTCGAGCTGACCGACTCTAGCCACTCGCCTGTTGTGCTTTTCATATTGCGATAGAAAATCGTTTTCGCGTCCAAGTACCTTCACATCTTTTACTCCACCGAGCCCCTGTTGCAGTTGCTGGATACGCATTCCTTCGTGACGTTTACGCACCTCCCCCCAGCGAACGAGATATTTGCGTGTCAAGCGGTAAAAACCAAAGCCGAGCGCACCGAAAAAAATTGTAACAATCGTAGCACCCAGCGGTTCGACAATAAAAAGCAGTACTGACAGTCCGGCAAGAACCAGAATCTCGCGAAGGAAAAATATTGCCGGCAGCATAAGTTTATTGGTAAACATCAACACCTCGGTTGTCGCATTTCTGATAAGCTTGGCGGAATTTCTCTGCAGATGGAAGGTATAGGGCTTTAACAGGTAGGTACTGAACAGGTCCTGAGACACATCGGCCTGAAGCCTGAAGATAAACCTGTTTTCATACCAAGCCAGAAACGCAAGGAATAAAGCCTTGACGACATACACAATGAGTAACACAAGCAACCCGCCAACCACAAGTGTCTGTTGATCGGGATTCCCTATATAATCCAGAAGCGGCTGCAGTTTCGGATACTTCAGAGCTATATCCTTCTGCGTAAACAACGCAAGCGCGGGCACGACAAGACCGACTCCTATGGTCTCAAGCACCATGCCAATCAACATTAACACCAAAACGACCAGAAACTCTTTTCTCTGATCCAGAGAGAGTAGTTCCCAGGCCTTGTGTATGAGAGATTTTTTAAGCATCAATACGAATCAATAGTATAAAAATCCTATACGCATAGCGTTCACCTCCCCTCAGTGATCAAATCGCAACATTCCGGTTTTTCATGTTGGCGATAACCTTTTATAATACCCCGAAGCAGCAATAGCAGCCTTTCTGTATCATTCATATTTAACACGTTAGCCAGTTGCCCCAGAATTTCCTCAAGCTCCGGCGAGAAAATAAACTCTTCATGGGCCTTGAAGATCCTCGGGTGAGCGGTCGGTTGGGGATTGTCGCCGATCAGCAGTTCTTCATAAAGTTTTTCTCCCGGACGCAATCCTGTAAACTCTATCGGTATATCACCCTCTCGATTGTATTCATCACGCACAGTCAAACCCGCAAGCTCGATCATGCGCCGTGCAAGATCCTGTATCCGAACCGAGTCTCCCATGTCGAGCAGAAAAACCTCTCCTCCTCTTGCCATCGCCCCGGCCTGTATGACAAGCTGTACCGCCTCGGAAATGGTCATAAAATAACGGGTGATCTCGGGATGAGTAACTGTTACCGGTCCGCCTTCCCTTATCTGCTGCCGAAAAAGAGGTACAACCGAACCGCTGGAATCAAGAACATTTCCGAAACGCACCATCGAAAAACATGTCGAGCCTGCGCCCTGCTCATCGGCCATAGCCTGCAGAATCATCTCGCACAAGCGTTTGCTTGCCCCCATGACATTGGTCGGACGAACAGCCTTGTCGGTACTCACCAGAATAAAATTTTCCACGCCTGTCTCAGCCGCAGCTTTTGCTGCGAAAAACGTCCCGAACACATTGTTTCGAACCCCTTCCACCGGATTGAGTTCCACGATGGGGACATGCTTGTAAGCTGCGGCATGATACACAGTATGGGGTTTGTGCGTTTTGCAGACAGACAGAAAACGGCCTTCTTCGGCGACGTTGCACAACAGGGGAATAATGGTTGTATCCTGTCCCTTTTTCAACTTCTGGTGTTCAAGCGTTAGAAGAACGTTGTGCAGATTGTATTCGGCGTGGTCCACCAGCAGCAGTTTTTCCGCACCCGCAGCAAGAACCTGTTGGCAGAGTTCGGTTCCGATGCTGCCCCCTGCACCCGATACCAGTACGCATTTGCCGGAAATGTTACGGCTGAACAGAGAGGGATCAGGCGGAACGGGATCCCGGCCAAGCAGGTCCTCGATCTCGACCTCTTTGACATCGCTGATGGAAACATCTCCTCCGGCAAGATCTTCAAGACTGGGAAGCGTACGCACATGAACCGGAAAAGGTTGCAATGCCTGCAATATCTGCTTTCTTCTTGACCTGGTTGCAGAAGGTATAGCGAGAAGAATATCGGTCACTGCATTTTGCCCTATAACCTTCGAAAGATCCTTGAATGGCTCAACCTTCAATCCCTTGACCATCCGTCCCTGTAACCTGGGATCGTCGTCTATGAAACCTATGAGAAGATAGTCAGTACTCTGCTCGATGACATTGGCCAGCTGAATACCGGCTGATCCGACACCATAAATGAGAAGCCTTTTGTCAGCATTGTTGCATTTGCCGAATCGAAATTTGCTGTTGAGCAGAAAACGCGCGGCTTCCCTTGTTGCAAGTAACAGGAGAAAAAGCATCATAGGCTGAAAAATCCCGACAGAACGGGGAACCCCTTTCAGCCTCAGGACCACCAGCAGCAGAAAAAAAAGAACACCGTACACAAACACAGCCTTGACGATCTGCTTCAGAGCCATGGCTTCGCTATATCGGAAAACGGATTTGTAGAGACCAAAGTACGCAAAAACAGGGAGAGCTATTGCCAAAGCGAGCATATAAGAAGGCAACTGGCTTTCATAAGGAACCTGCCAGGTCTCGTATCGAAATGAGTACGCAAGCCAAACGGTAACCAGCACTGAAAAGCCATCAAGAAGGACTACAAGGGATTGCTTGACCCACAATGGAAACGAGAGCATTGATTTCTGTAGAGTGGTAAACAGGGATGCGATGAAACCCTCACTCCCCAGCTGCACTATTTTACCATCTTTTCTACTCACATCCCCTCCCTTCCTATTCGTCTGGCAGTTGCCCATTTAAGAAACAACGTTGTTTGAAAACAATAAGAATCAACCGGTTACCTCCCGCTTGACAACCCCTTTCACAAAGGCGACGAAAAAGCCGGCAAAAACACCCCCAATCGCACCGAGTAGCATAATGGCACTTTTTTTCGGTCTTATGCTTTTTTTATCAACTGTGACCGGATTTAATACCTCCAATGCAAACCCGCCAGGTGAAATCTCCGAACGCATAATAATCTCTGTATTCTTCTGTATCCTGTTGAGGAGTCCTTGGCGTTCTTCCAGACCTACTGAAAGGAAAACCTGTGCCCGAAGAAAATCATCCATTTCATTACTTCCTTCCGGTCTCGCCCTGCTATTCATCAATCTTTCGACCAGAAGCGAGTCCTGCGCGAGTAAGCGTCTATGAAGATAATTGTTCCTCTTTACAGCTTTTTTAACAGATCCCGCTCGCACTTTTTCATTAACCCAAACAAGCAGTTTTTCCAGGATAGTGACCGCCTCATTCGCGTTGCTGGATTCCATCCCTATAGATGCCGAAGTGTATCGAGGTATTGGTAAAGTGTGTTTTTGTTTTTCAGAGAAAATCTGTCCCCGTAAAACAAAGGCAGCTTCCTTTGCATCAGGTATATGACTATCGTTTACCAGCCATTGATCGTTCTCGTTATCCCATTTATCGGGATATATCAGGGGCAATACTTTTTTATCACGGATAAACTCTTCAAGAAATGCAGGCGATGTCAACATGACCAGTGCTTTTCCGCCCTCTGCACCATAGGCCCTGACAAGTCCCTCGATACGGTATACAGGCCGAGCCGTGAGCACATACAACGTCGCCACCAGAATAAAAAAGCATGCGACAGCAACGATCAACCAACGATTTGCAGATATTAGATTTGACAGTTGAACCAGAGAGGGTTCCGCTATCTGCCGGGCATCGACCGTTTGAACCGGCTGCCGCAGATCATCATCACAATGCGGGTCCGGGTTTTGCTGGGGAGATATCACGAGTGGTTTTGTCTATGTTATTATATACTAATACATTACTAAAAATAGATTTCAAAAAAAATACTGCACAAAAAAAAGAAAAAAGAGCTATTTATCTCCCATTTGCATCATATCTTCCAGCGGTTGTGCAACCAGAACCATTCTTCAGGGTAGCAGCGAATATATTTTTCTATGGCTTTCGTGTAACGACGAGTCAGTTTCCGAACATCCTCTTTGCAAAAAGAAAGATCGGACGTGTTGATTTCCTCAACATCCACCTTGTAGCGGCCGTTATCCTGACGCCTGCACATTCCGAGAAACACCGGCACACCGGCTTTCAGCGCGAGAAAGGCCGGGCCGAGAAAAACAGCCGAACTCCGGCCAAGAAAATCTGTGATAAAACCACCTGTCGGATCCGTC
>JAKSDB010000182.1 GCA_022360415.1 Chlorobiales bacterium | reverse complement strand
TCAACAATACGCGGGTCTTTGCCATCTGCAAAAAATTGACCGAGAAAGATTAATTGCCAATACTTGCCGGTGTATTTCCAGTATGCCCGGTCGTCATTTTCCCAAAATTCCTGACTATGCTTGAGGATTCCCTGGGTTACGTTGTACTCCATGAAACGCGCCTTGGTTTGTCGCACTTCCGAGGCGTTTTCCGGGTAGTTCAGCAGCTTCGTCAGGGTCAGGTAACGTACCGGGGGATTCTCATTTTCCAGAAGCCAGTGAATGACGTCATCTTTTATCTGCATCGCTGATCGCGTTATTGAGAAATCTGTTCAAAACATACAGGACAGAGAAAATTTCCGTCACTTTTTCTACAAGAGTATCCGAAAACCAGAAACCGTCCTCGACCCTGTGCGTGACGGCGTAATGCTTGTTTTTCAGCAGATCGATATCGGCAAAATCTTTCGGAAATCCTTTGGGAGCGGTCTTCAGCTTTTCTCCGAACATTCCGCCAAAGTATTTTCTGAAATCATCACTGGTTATGATGGTTTTGTATTCCTCGGCGTTTTCGAAAATCTCTGTCCTGATTGCCTTGAGACAGTGCGATTCCGGCATGTACGCTCCCCCTCCGACAAAAGAAGCTCCCGGCTCAATATGCAGGTAATACCCGGCATAGGGGCTTTTTCTCCCGCCTTTTGCGATAAACGCACCGAAGTTTGTTTTGTAGGGAGACTTGTCTTTGGAAAACCGCACATCACGAAATATCCTGAACAGGCACTCTTTGGGACTGACGACATCGACACCGGAATCTATGCCCCTGACAACAGGAATCAACATGGCTATAAGCTGCTCAAACTCCCCTTTTGCATCGTCATAGAGCCGTTTGTTCGCCTGAAACCATTCCCGGTTGTTGTTCGCTTTCAGCTTTTCCAAAAAATCGACCGCTTTGTGCAGGCCCATCTGCAACCCTCCTTTCTTATGGGCACCTCTAAAAACTTATTGCGCGCCCAAATTGCTGCGTTGGTCGGTGCTCGAAATCCTCATGTACTCCGTGTACACTCCGGTTTCTCCGCTCCGTCCGCCTTGCACTTTGATCGCTCATGACACTTTTTAGAGGTGCCCTTATTGTTTTTATAACAATCGCCTCTCTTTAACTTTCGTGATTTCATCAAGGGGCATTCTCAAACTCACGGGTGAGGGGTAATCCCTTACATAGCCGACTCTCAGAAGAAGCTGAGGCGATTTTTCCAGCATCAGCGCCTGAGCAGCCCTCTCCGACCAGAGCTTTTCCTGAAGCACCTGGGACATAGGGTGTATGCCGATGGAGCGGTCTTTCGCCTTGAGAAACATCCGTTCGAAACGGCGACCGGTTTCAATCAGGGAGTTGATGCGATCATCTTCCGACGTGAGAACGATCCACCCGCCGCTTTCGGCGACCTGCTGTTTGGCGCGTTCAATCGTTGCCCTGCGGAAATCCTTGCCCAGAACATCGCCCTCACCATAAAAATTTCTCACGTACCATCCGGCAAGTCCCGTAATATCCATTGTATCCGGGGTAAGACCATTGCGGTATTTGCGGGCATCTGCATCCGACCACCGTATCCAGCGGGAAAGTTCTTCCTGGACGTTTTCACGAGTCACCTGCTGCTCGGTTGCTGCAACAGTAGCCTCGCCAAGCCATACCGCCTGCGTTGACGCCCGGGGATAATAGTGAAAGCCGTCTTCTCTTCCGACGAGAAATGAAAAATCAGCGGGGTCTATATCCTCGCTTCTGAAACCGGTACGCATCGTTCTTCGTTCAAGAAGCCGCTGAAGAGGATACTCCACCCGTTCGCCGCTCTGAAACTGGAGAGCGACAAGCTCGTGATAAAAAGGGTTGCCGGCAACAGAACGAACTTTCATTTGAAAACCATACGCCCTTGCAGCGGTCACCAGATTCTCGAGGAACGCCCCTATAGAGAGCAGCATTTCATGGTTTTTGGGATCGATTTCCGTCAGCCAGCGATCTTCGGCTGATCCGATAACCCAGTTGTCAGGGCCTTTGATGGTAACCGTCCAGGGCTGGACGTTGTGGCTGCTGGGGGCAAACGAAGCATACCAGAGAATATCGGCACGCTCCCGGCCGATCATAGATGCCAGCTCGTCATAACCGGGACCTTTCGACTCCTGTTCCCTGGCTGGGCCGCCACATGCCGACAGGCCCGGCAACATGCCGCAGGCAACGACGCATTGAACCGAACGGATAAGGAATTTTCTGCGAGATAAAGACATGGGAAACTGCTGTTACAGGCACTGTAGCCACGTTTATAAGCGACCGAAAAACTCTTGAGCACCTTTTAAGTATACAGATTTCAAGGAATAATGAAATGTTAAATCTTTACCGCACCTCCATTCATCCACCGCGTCCTCCCCATAATCATCACTTTGATATTGGAGGTGAGGGTGTGGCCGGTGGTGGTCATGTAGGCGTGCATGATGACGATTATTTCTTGCTTTTTTGATTTTTTCTTCGGTGTAAACGAAATTGACAGAGAGGTGTGCTCCCACGTGAACATCCACCACCGCATTTTCACGCAGTATATGGGGAATATCAGATCACGGTTGAAATCAAGAGCGGAGTTGTAAAAGGAGTTTTTCCAAAACGTGCCCTTCATCATGTACTGGAGTGGCTTGACTTACATAAGGATGAGTTGCTTGAAGATTGGATTTTAATTCAAGCGGGACATCCCCCAAAAAAGATAGCACCGTTGGAGTAAGAAAATGATACCAAAAGTAATTGAAGCAGAATACTTACACGACTTTGTCATTCATCTCCGCTTCGCTGATGGGGCAGAGGGCGATGTTGATCTAAGCCAAGAGCTTTATGGTGAAATGTTTGAACC
>JAKSDB010000285.1 GCA_022360415.1 Chlorobiales bacterium | reverse complement strand
ATCAAATTTTCAGGGGATTTTCTTGTTTTCCAGCGGGTGATAATATACACCTAAACTGAGCGTTTCAGCAAATGCTCAATGACAGTAAGTTTATTAAAAACGATCTGTTATAATGCATTTATAGTGCGATTATTTCCTCACCTGTCGGGTAAAGGTGAACACTGATAAAGAGTCGCATTTGTTGAAACGCTCAATTTAGGATACAGTATGTCAGGGCAATAATCGAATATCTTCGTCAAGACTGTTTCAGCGGATTTCTCTCGTTGAAACTAATTTCTCTCTATTTTATGTTTTACTATGGAAATACATTTTTCAGCATTATTCCGAAACCACAAACAAAACAAAACCACCCTCACATGAATATCAATCCAGTACTCCTTCTTGCCTGTATCGCCCTTTGTATGCTTGTAGGTTTTGCCGGCAGCGTGTTTACCCCTGAACCGGGGTCGGACTGGTATTATTCGGTGTTAAACAAGCCTTCGTGGAACCCTCCAAGCTGGCTTTTTGCCCCTGTATGGACGGTGATTTTTGTCCTGATGGGCATTTCACTCTCACTGGTTCTGAAAGAAGGGGCCGATAAACCGGTAGTGGCAGCAGCCCTGGTTGTTTTCGGAGTCAACCTGTTTCTGAATTTTGGATGGTCAGCGATGTTTTTCGGTTTGCAATCGCCTTTCTGGGGATATCTGGAAATCATGGCGCTCTGGCTGTCAATCATCCTCGCGATCGTACTCTTTGCAGCTGTTTCCAGAACAGCGTCTTATCTTCTTATCCCATACCTGCTTTGGGTAAGCTTTGCATCTTATCTTACGTTTACGATATGGAGGTTAAACCCATAAAGATGCTGCTCTGAGAATGGACGGTATAGAGGATTGCAAGATGAAGGAACTGCGGAAATCAAGATTAATTGCGGCATGGTTGGTAGTGTTGATACTGGCCGTACCCTCGATTATTGCGGCTGAAAATGAAGCTTCGGTATACCACGGTAATACCGACAGCAAAATTTTTCATCTGGCCGGGTGCAGGTATTATAACTGTTCGAAGTGCACAGCGACATTTCATACACGGGAGAAAGCAGTAGAGGCGGGGTTTCGTCCCTGCAAAATTTGCAAGCCTTGAGCGGCGCTCTGTGATTTTTATTAAGAGAAAAAAGAGAGCGGAAATTGCGATGGGCACCTCTATCAATTGTAGTGAGCCCCGGTGCAATCGGGATACAGAACGGATGGAGCACAGAGACCGGAGTGTACAAGAGAGTACATGAGAATTTCGAGCACCGCCTAACGCAGTAATCAGGGCGCGCAATAGATTGAGGTGCCTAAAAAACATTCTCTCCTTTCGGCAGTATCCCGTACCGATCGATGAAATCTTTTTTCAGCACATCCATGACCGTCACGTCACATCGTTTACCGTTCCGGTAGACCAGTTCGCGCATTGTCCCGCAGTTCTGGAAGCAGCAGTCTTCATAGAGCCTGATTGCGTGTTGGTTATATGATTCCACCAGCAGGGCAACAACATGAAGGTCGATAATGTTAAACGCGAAATCAAGCAATGTCAGCATGGCATCCTTGCCGAACCCCTTGCCCCTGAGAGACGGTTTGAAAATGCAGAATGACCCGACAAACGCGTGGCGGCTTATCCAGCTTACCGACTCGAGGTTGACGATGCCGATGAGCTCTCTGCCGGCAGAGCGTTCTTCGATCCCGAAAAAAAATTCGTTCCGCTCCCTGAAAAGCCGGTCTTTCGCGTGTACAAATTCTACGAGATCCTGTTGTGAAGAGGGCAGAGGCGAGGGAAGGTATTGCCGGAGCTCATAGTTGTTCCAGTGAGAAAAAATTTCTCCGGCATCGCTTTCCTCCAGCCTGCGCAGCCGTGTGTGTTGTCCGCTGAACATGGTTTCCTGCCTCATTGTTTTTTGTTACTGCAACTTTGCAAGATTGTTGAGCGCTGTTTTTCCGGCAGCCTTCAGGCGTTCCTGAATCTGGGGACGATCGATATTTCCCGCTCCGATTGATAGGTAGCGCTCGTCTATAAGGATGTAGAGTCCGCCGGTTGCAATAAACGCTTCATCACCATACCCGGTCAGATCGGTTCGGTTTTCACTCACGGCATCCTTGATGGTGTGGAAGATCTCCGATGGCGGAAGCCCGTTTTCAGGCATGAAGGCAGGCTGGGTAAGTGTAACCTGCAGAAATGCCCATGAGTCTTCATGCTGTGGATTGTACATGCATAGTTGCATGCCGACAGCCTTCTTTTCGCTTTTTTCCGCTTCTTTGACAGGCTCTCCCAGCAGTGTTTCTGCATCGGTTTTCGTTATAAGCTCGCAAGGCTCGATAAGACGCGCGGTCTGACTTTTTGTGCCTGTGTCTGCTTTGCAGCCGTTGAACAAAAGACCACATGCCAGAACAAATGCGAAAAGATGCTTGTAATGTTGCATGGGAAAAGTGGTTAGGCGTTTACCCGGTAACAATATATAAAAAAAGAAGCCGTCGGGTAACGGCTTCTTTTTTGTTTGAGAACAGCTTGTGTGCTAATCCTCCTCTTCCTGTCCCCTGAGCTGTTCCAGGACACCGAAATCCTCGAGGGTCGTAACATCTCCTTTGATTTCCTTGGTGGAAGCAAGCTCGCGGAGGAGACGGCGCATGATTTTACCGCTTCTTGTTTTTGGAAGCCCTTGTGCCCAGCGGATTTCATCCGGTTTGGCGATAGGCCCGATCTCCTTTGCAACGTGGCTGCGCAGGTCTTCGCGGAGTTTCATGTCGCCTTCGTACTCGTCCTTAAGGGTGACGAAAGCAATAAGCGCGTTCCCCTTGATTTCATCGGGCCGGCTGACAACAGCTGCTTCGGCAACGGCCTCGTGAGCGACCAGAGCGCTTTCCACCTCGCTGGTGCCAAGGCGGTGACCGGAAACGTTCACGACGTCATCGACACGGCCCATGATCCATATATAGCCGTCTTCATCTTTGCGGGCGCCGTCTCCGGTGAAGTACATATTCTTGAACTCCGACCAGTAGGTGTCTTCGTAACGCTTGTTGTCGCCGTAAATGGTTCGAAGCATCGAAGGCCATGGTTTTTTGATGACCAGGTAGCCGCCTTCGTTGGGTTTGCAGGATTTTCCATCCTTGCGAACGACATCGACCATGATACCGGGAAGCGGCCGCGTTGCAGTGCCAGGCTTGGTAGATGTGGCGCCGGGGAGCGGCGATACCATGATGCCCCCGGTTTCCGTCTGCCACCAGGTATCGACAATCGGGCATTTTTCATTGCCGACAACGGTATGGTACCACATCCAGGCTTCAGGATTGATCGGTTCACCGACCGTTCCGAGCAGTCGAAGTGAACTCAGGTCGTGTTTTGTGACCCATTCGTCGCCTGCCCGGATAAATGCCCGGATTGCCGTCGGAGCGGTATAGAGTATGGTGATCTTGTGACGGTTGATGATGTCCCAGAAGCGGTCCCACTGCGGATAGTTGGGGGCGCCTTCGTACATCATGATGGTAGCTCCGTTGAGCAGCGGACCGTAGACCAGGTAACTGTGGCCGGTGATCCAGCCGACGTCCGCGGTACACCAGTAAATATCCTCATCCTTGATGTCAAAAACATATTTGAATGAGTTTGCAGTATGGACCATATAGCCGCCGGTGGTATGCAGGATGCCTTTCGGTTTTCCGGTCGATCCACTTGTATAGAGAATGAAAAGAGGGTGTTCGGCCTCGACAAACTCGGGGTCGTTATGGTCGGGAGCCAGTCCCATGAGATCATGCCACCAGTGGTCCATCCCGTCATGCATGTTTACCTCTTCATTGGTGACTTTCAGGACGATGACGCTGCGGACAGACGGGGTGTTCACGATGGCTTCATCGACAATCTCTTTGAGATTGATCGTTTTCCCTCGTCGCTTGGTGCCGTCCGAACAGATGATGAGCTTTGCTCTCGAATCATTGACCCTTTCGGTAATGGCGTGAGCGGAGAAACCCGCGAAAATAACATTATGAACCGCTCCGACTCGTGCGCAGGCAAGAACCGCGATAGCGAGTTCGGGGACCATGCCCATATAGACAGCAACTCTGTCGCCAGGCTTGATGCCTGCAATTTTCAGGACATTTGCGAATTTGCTTACCTGACGATGTAATTCTCCATAGGTAAGAATTCGCTGCTCGCCCTCTTCGCCCTCCCAGATAATGGCAGCCTTGTTTTTCCGCCAGCTGCTAACGTGTCGGTCGACCGCATTGTAGCAGATGTTCGTGGTTCCGCCGGAAAGCCATTTAGCGTAAGGAGTTTTCCATTCAAGAACCTTGTCCCATTTTTTCTCCCAGTAAAAATTTTCCGCAATGCCTGCCCAGTATTTTTCGGGATCTTTTGCGGCTTTGTCATAGAGCTTTTCATATTCCTCCATTGAGGAGATGTGGGCGTTTTCCGAAAAATCGGCCGGAGGGGGAAATTTTCGTTTTTCCGACAAAACTGAACTGATTGACTCTGTTTTCTGATTCGATTGTTTTCTTTCCTTGGCCATTGTACCGGATTTTAGGTTGACAAAAAGGGATTACCCCTCTGACAAGTATATGAAAAGCGCATGGTGGTTGACTCATGTAGTAGGCTGAAAAGCTATAATACAAAAAAAAGCCATGTGCAGACAAGTTGATTGTGACATTGACCGTCGATAGATCGGTTATCCGATCATAAATGAGGATTCCTCAATTGTCGTGAGCGACATGAGTACGAGGCGGACGGAGCGCGGAAACCGGAGCGTACACAGAGTACATGAGTATTTCGAGCGCCGACCAACGAAACAATCATGATGCAGGATAAGGAATAAATTAATAGAGGCGCCTATGAGTCTAAAGGGGGTCAGTACACAGTTTTTATTATCAGGTAAACAACTCCGAGAATTTTGTTCCGGTTGTTTTGCTCTTGCAGCGTTATTTCCCGACCGGTGTTATTTCTCAAAGAAACTTTTCTGTTTTCAAAAGAAGCTTTTGCAAGAAACAGTCGGTTACCGGTATGCAACAGGGCAATAGACTGGTCTTTTAAATCGAGTTCAGGCGTAGCCAGCACAATATCTCCTTTCTGTATCTCGGGTAAAAGGCTTTCCTTGCAGCGGAAAGCAAAGGACCTGTTGTTTTTGACAAGTGTCTGCGATAGCTTGATGTACTCGGTTTCCCCGTTTCCTTCCGGTTTGTCAGGAAAAAAGGGTACATCGACTATGCCTGGAATTTCGTAACTCTCGGTATTTTCCTGCACGATATCAAAGAGCCGGTTGACACGTTTTTCCAGAATTTCCAGCCGCTGCATGTCCGGCAGCGCATTCTCTTCGGCAATCAGATGATTAAGGTTTAACGACGGGTATATCCGCTTAAGCGATTTTATCAGTTTGTATCCCGGTTCTTTTTCGCCTCGTTCAACTTCGCTGATAAAGCTTTTCGATATTCCAAGCTTTTCCGCAAAGCTTTGAATGGTAAGGCTTTCTGATTTGCGAATGTGCCTCAAGCATTTCCCGAAATGGGTGCTTTTGTCCGGCATGATGGAAATTTTTTGTATATTCCGCTATGGCGGAAACTGTGTTGACAGAAGAAAACAGAAATAAAGGAAAATAAAGCGAAAAATATGGAAGGCCAAGAAATGCAAATCGATCATCGGAAACTTCCGTGGAGGGGAATATGGAAAGCAATTGCAGAAGAGGAGTCGGCCAGAAGAGGGAAACGGGTGACTCCCGAAGCAGTACGTATGGGGGTTCAGGGGAAAAGTGAGTATTATCTTCAGTTGTATCACAGAGAAATCAGGAAGCGCAAGGCGCACCTTCATTATGTACGAAAGGAGACATGATATTATGCCTATCGGAGAAAGCAGGAAAGAGAGCCATGCGGGCAAGGATATCGAGACTTTGACGATGGTGCTGGAGGAGAAAAACAGGCAGATACGACTGTTAAGGAGGAAACTGGAGTTGTCCGACGAGTATAGCAGGAATCTTGGTGATCTGCTTAAGGAACTGGTCAGGCTGCACGAGCTTACCGGGATTTAGCCCTGCCTCGTCTCTTTCTCTTGTTTTTGGTACGCGCTGTTATTTTTGCAATGGTTTCACCACCAGGTTGACAAGTCTGTCCGGGACGACAATTTCCTTGACGACAACCATTCCTTCAAGGAATTTCCGGACTGTTTCATCGTTGCGGGCTTTTTCAATCAGTATATCTTTTGGCGACTTTGCGGGTACAGTTACCTTTCCCCTTAGTTTTCCGTTCACCTGCACGGCTATGGTTACCTCATCGTCAGCAGCAAGCGCGGAGTCAAAAACCGGCCACGAAACGGAGGTTATGGAGGCGTCATGGCCGATAGCCTCCCAGAGCTCCTCAGAGATATGCGGAGCATAGGGGGAAAGAAGCAGGAGAAGGTTCTCGACAGCCATCCTGCTTCTGCATGCTGCTTTATGAAGCTCGTTGACCAGCACCATCATTTCTGCAATCGCCGTATTGAATTTTAACTGGCCGGTATCCTCGGTCACCTTTTTAATGGTCTTGTGCATGGTTCTTTGAATGTTATCCGGAAGAGGCTCTTCGGTAACGGAAACAGGGCTGCCCGCTTCAGGGTAGACCAGACGCCATACTCTTGCAAGAAAGCGGCTTACTCCCTCGATACCATGGGTGTTCCAGGGTTTTACCTGCTCAAGCGGTCCGAGAAACATTTCGTAGAGGCGTATGGCATCCGCCCCGTATGATGACAGAACCTGATCTGCAGGAATGACATTGCCCCGCGATTTTGACATTTTTTCATTGTCTTCGCCGAGAATCATGCCCTGGTTGAAAAGTTTCTGAAAAGGCTCTTTGGTCGAAACGACCCCGAGATCATAGAGCACCTTGTGCCAGAAGCGTGCATAGAGAAGATGCAATACCGCATGTTCGGCACCGCCTACGTAGAGGTCAACGTTCATCCAGTACTGTTCTTTTTCCCGGCCCACAAGGTTGCCGGGATTGCCGGGATCGATAAAACGCAGATAGTACCAGCAGCTTCCCGCCCACTGAGGCATGGTATTGGTCTCCCGCCTGAATGTCCCATGTTCATCGGTGCCGTAGAGCCATTCGGTCACATTCGCAAGAGGGGATTCGCCGGTTGTTGTCGGCTGATAGGCTTCAATCTCGGGCAGGGTCAGCGGAAGGTCTGTTTCAGGACGCAGCGAGCCGTCTTCGTAATGTTTTACGGGTATCGGTTCTCCCCAATAACGCTGACGGCTGAAGATCCAGTCGCGAAGCTTGTAGTTGACCGTCCTTTTTCCTTTCCCTTTTTTCTCGAGCCAGTCGGCCATTACCGCAAAAGCGGTCTCGAATGTCAGTCCGTCGAGACTGATTTCATCATTCGATGAATTGACGCACACGCTTCCTTTTTCCTCGAAAACGGCTTCCTGGACATCGTGGGGGCTTTTGATGACTTCGATGATCGGAAGACTGAATTTTTTCGCGAACTCCCAGTCACGTCCATCATGGGCCGGGACTGACATGATAGCCCCGGTGCCGTAGCTGACAAGGACGAAATCGGATATCCAGATAGGCAGCGCTTGGCCGTTTGCCGGATTGACGGCGTAAGAGCCGGTAAAAACGCCGGTTTTTTCTTTCTGCAGTCCGGTTCTTTCGAGTTCTGTTTTCAACTTTGCCTGTTCGATATACTCTTTTACTTCCAGAAGCTGCTGAGCAGTAACAAGCTTTTCGGCCATAGGGTGCTCGGGTGATACTACAAGATAGGTCGATCCGAAAAGCGTGTCGGGTCTCGTTGTATAGACCCTGAGCGTTGTTTTATGGCAGGGCAGCTCGAAGTCAATCTCGACACCTTCCGATTTTCCTATCCAGTTGCGCTGCATCTGCTTGACACTTTCCGGCCAGTCGACCTCCTCAAGGTCTTCGAGCAACCTTTCAGCGTAAGCGGTGATTTTCAATATCCACTGGCGGAGAGGCTTTCGGACGACGGTGTAACCGTCGGCGATTTTTTCATCTACCTCTTCGTTTGCAAGGACGGTTTTGAGCTCCTCACACCAGTTCACATCAACCTCGCTTGTGTATGCGAGCCCCTGGTCGAGCATCTGAAGGAAAATCCACTGCGTCCAGGTATAGTATTCAGGATCGGTTGTGTTGATCTCACGGCTCCAGTCGTAGGAGAAGCCCATTCGCTGTAATGTTTCTTTGAAGCTGGCGACATTCTTTTCCGTGACGTCTTTCGGGTGGGTGCCTGTTTTAATGGCGAACTGCTCGGCAGGAAGCCCGAACGCATCCCATCCCATGGGGTGCAGGACATTGTGTCCCTGGCTGCGTTTATAACGGGCGATGATATCCGTTGCGGTGTATCCCTCGAGGTGTCCGACATGCAATCCAGAACCGCTCGGGTACGGAAACATGTCGAGCACATAATATTTGGGTTTATCAGCAGTGTCTGAGGTGCGGAAGGTTTGATGGTCGTTCCAGTATCCCTGCCACTTTTTCTCTAAGGTGTGAAAATCGTAACGCATGCTTTTTTTGCGGATATGTTTGTGCTGCCTTGCTGATCTGGTCAAAGAAAAGAAAATCACATGAAAATGAAAAAGTCGGAAGAGGCTTTTTCGGACAGAAAAAAAGCTGTGCAACACGTGATGCACAGCTTTGTGTTTTTTCTTGCCGCCTTCCTGCTTGCTGAAGAAGGCAGGGTTACCCTTCCTGTGCCGGTGATCCGTTTTCCTGCTCGGGTTCGGCATCGAGCAGCGCTTTGATGGAAAGCGCAAAACGTGTTTTGCCGGTTCGGGGGTCTCTACGGATATCGATCAGTTTGACTTTTACCCGGTCACCTGGTTTCAGATAGTCGCTGACCTTCGATACTCTTTCCTTTGCTATTTCGGAAATATGAACCAATCCGTCCGTTTTCGGAAGAATTTCAACGAAGGCGCCCAGTTCTTCACGGATGTCCTTGACTTTGCCCAGGTAGACTGTGCCGACTTCCGGTTTGGATATAAGCGTCTTGATGGTTTCAATTGCGGCGGATGCGCCCTCTCCGCTCGGGGCAGCTATGGTGACCGTACCGTCGTCATCGACATTGATTTCTGCGCCGGTCTCTTCCGTAATGCTTCTGATCGTTTCGCCGCCCTTGCCGATAATCATGCCGATAGCGTCTACCGGCACCTGGATCGTGGAGAGGCGCGGCGCGTATTTGCCGATTTCCGTTCTCGGACCTGCAATGGCCTCAGTCATTTTGTCGAGGATATGCAGACGTCCTTTTCTTGACTGCTCGAGGGCCTGCTCGAGAATATGGTAGTCGAGCCCGTCTATTTTAATATCCATCTGGCATGCCGTGATGCCGTCTTGTGTACCAGCCACCTTGAAGTCCATATCGCCAAGATGATCTTCGTTGCCGAGAATATCGGAGAGAACAGCATACTTGTCACCCTCCTTGATAAGGCCCATTGCGATGCCGGATACAGGTCTCTTGAGCGGTACACCGCCGTCCATTGCGGCGAGAGTTCCTCCGCACACCGATGCCATTGATGAAGAACCGTTCGATTCAAGGATTTCCGATACGATACGGATGGTGTAAGGGAATTCGGTATCCGCAGGAACCACTTTTTTGATGGCTCTTTCAGCAAGGTTGCCATGGCCGATCTCCCTTCGTCCGACGCCTCCGACACGGCCTGTTTCACCGACGGAAAACGGCGGGAAATTGTAATGAAGCATGAACCGCTTTTCCGTATCGTCAAGCAGTGTATCGATCATTTGCGCATCTTTCTTCGTACCCAGCGTCAGAGCGACAAGTGCCTGTGTTTCTCCTCTGGTGAAAAGCGCCGAGCCATGTGCTCGTGGAATAAGGCCAAGCTCGATGCTGATAGGTCTGACCTCTTCGAGCGTTCTGCCGTCGAGACGTTTTGCGTCATCGAGAATCATGTGGCGCATTACCTTTTTTTCGATCTTGTGGATATGTCCTGAAATGATCTGTTCGTTCAGATAAAGAGCCTTTGAAGGGTCTGCGGCGACATCGTCGGCAGTGATTTCTTCCTTGTAGCGATTGAGGATCTGTTCTGTGACTGACTTGTATATTTCCGAGGTTTTTTCTGCGCGCTCCTCTTTGCCGAGAGGCATATAGGCGAGTTCTTTCAGCGGAGCTTCACAAAGTTCTCTTATATTTTCCTGCAAATCTTCCGGGGCGGAAATCGCCAGGAAAGAGCGTTTCGGCTTCGCCACTTCCGCTGCTATTTCGTCCTGAAGAGAGCAGATTTTTTTAATGGCTTCATGTCCGAAACGGATGGCATCGAGCATTTCTGCCTCGGATATTTCGTTCATCTCGCCCTCAAGCATACAGATGGTATCGACCGTTCCGCCGATCGAGATATCGATGTCGCTTCTTGAGAGTTCGTTGATGTTCGGATTGATGACAAACTCTCCGTTGATTCTCCCGACACGTACTTCGGACATGGAGTTTGAGAACGGTATATCGGAAACCATTACAGCTGCTGATGCCGCAATGCCTCCGAGCACATCGGCATCGTTCAACTGGTCGGAAGAAATGACGGAAATGATTATCTGGGTGTCCTGGTAGTATCCGTCTGGGAAGAGAGGGCGAAGAGCGCGGTCGATAAGGCGGGCGGAAAGAACCTCTTTTTCTGAAGGTCTGCTTTCGCGTTTGATAAATCCGCCGGGAAACTTGCCGGCAGCGTAATACTTTTCACGGTACTCGACCTGAAGAGGGAAGAAGTCCTGATTCAGCGGGGGAGGGGTTTTGTCGGAAACCACGGTTGCAATAACCATGGTTTCGCCCATACTTACGATGGCAGATCCGTCTGCCTGCTTGGCCATTTTGCCTGTTTCGATAGAAATTTTCTTCCCGCCGTCCAGATCGATTTCTTTGCGTATAAACATGGAATAGACATCAGTTGTTAGTGAATAAAAAGCTTGTTGCCGCATCAGCCGCTATCGGGCCGGTACACAACGGTCGATAAACGATTGTAAATAAACAATCTTGCAATATAAGGATATTCCTGAAATTAGTGGAGAGATTATTAACTCCCCATTATACATCAGTCTGTATTGAGCGATTGTCAAGCATGCCGCTGTCGATAAGCCGCGTCGAACCTATCCGGACAGCGAGCAATAGGCGATAGTTGCCATTTGCCTCCAGTGTGTCCGCTTCTTTAAATGATTCCACATCTACAATGCTGGCATAATCGATTTTTACGTCAGGCACAGAACTGATGACAGCGGTCACTTCCTCAAGTATTTTTTCAGGTTCAATTATCCCTTCGATGAAAAACTCCCGGGCGCGGCGGATGCTTCGGTAGAGAACGGTAGCCTGCTGGCGTTCCTGTGAGGAAAGATAAATGTTCCTTGAACTTGTTGCCAGACCGTCTTCTTCACGGATCACAGGGGCTTCGATAATTTTTATGTCAATGTTGAAATCACTGACCATACGTCGTATGATCGCGAGCTGCTGAGCATCCTTTTCTCCGAAAACGGCAATATGGGCTTTTGAGATCATCATGAGTTTCAATACCACGGTTGCCATGCCGTTGAAATGCCCCGGTCTTTTTTCGCCTTCAAATCCGCTTGCAATATCACCTGTGCTGATCTGTGTCTGGAAGTCATCCGGATACATGCTTTCCGCGTCAGGGGCGAACAGGTAGTCAACTCCGGCAGCTTTTGCCATGGCAGCGTCTTTTTCAAAAGGTCTCGGGTAACGATGAAAATCTTCATCGGGGCCGAACTGGCGAAAATTGACGAATATGGTGAGGATCACGGTTCCCGCTTTCTGTTTGGCTATCCTGACGAGGCTCAGGTGTCCTTCATGCAGGGCTCCCATGGTCATGACGACTGCTATGAGCTGGTGCTTCAGCCGCAGGCTTTCGGCGATTTTCTGCATCTCTGCCGGGTCATTGATGATCTGCATGTTTTTTTAAGAGTTTATTGTGATAAAACAAACGATGAGTTTTCATCTTTCAGGCTTCGCAACCGGTATCGTAATCGGTGCCATACTTTTTTTGCCTTTTGCCCTTTGACTTTTACCTTTACCTTCTTTTTCCCCTTTCGGGTAAACAACCACAACAAATTCGCCTCTTGTTTTTTCGCCCGTTAAGCGTTCGGCCAGCTCCGAGGGAGAACCTCGCAGATATTCCTCGTGCAGCTTTGTCGCTTCACGCGCAATGAATATCTCCGAACCTGGAAAATTACTTTCGATCTCATGAAGCAGCTTGAGAACACGGTGAGGGGATTCATAGAACACCACGGTGCTCTCAAGGGATGCGAGAAATTCCAGTTTGCTTTTCCGCCCTTTTTTGTGTGGCAGGAACCCGGCAAAGAAAAAATTGTGCGCCGGTAGGGGGCACACTGAGAGCGCTGCCGTGACAGCGCTTGGCCCGGGCACGGGTATGACTTTTGTATGTGTTTCATAGGCCGAACGAACCAGTGCAAAACCCGGATCGCTGATCGCGGGCGTGCCTGCGTCGCTGATAACGGCCACATCGTGACCGTTTTCGAGCAGATCGAAAATATGTGCAATCGATTTTTTTTCATTAAACGCGTGATAGCTCACAAGTTTCTTCCCGCTGATACCCAGATGGCGAAGCAGTATCGATGCCCTTCGCGTGTCCTCGCATGCAACCGCATCGACAGACTTGAGTGTATCGATTGCCCGCAGGGTTATGTCATCGAGATTACCGAGGGGGGTGGCTACGATGTGAAGCGTTCCGGTGTCGGCTGTATCGTCCATAGTGGCTGGAAAGGTCCTGGTTTTTTCGTCAGTATGGTGTCTATCTATATACATAGTAATTTCCATAGACCTATTTAAAATGTAATATTGTCAGTTGTTGGCAAGGGAACGAAAACAGAAAAAGTGATTTTCCGGATAAAGTATTCTTGCCCGAACGACAAATGCCCTTGGAGAGAAAGAGTTGTACCATGTTGCTTCAGTTGTATGTTAATGAGCCTTTAGGCAAACGCTGCCGGGAAAACATGTCTGTGGTTGCAGACTTGAAAACGAAATACGGTTAACCATAACAATCTACAGGGCGTTATATGTTTGAAGGTGCAAGATATAGTACATTGTTGTTCCTGTTTCTGGCGATGTTCTGTGTGCTTGTGAACAGTGACACAACGGTTTTGGCTGAGAGCGTTTCATCTCATGGCATGGTCGGGGAGAAGCAGACTCAGACCCCACAGCATCATCTAACGGGGAGGCTCAGTGAGATAGTTGCAGAAACACCACGAGGTTCTGAACCAGGAACAATAAACCCGGATGCTGAAAAAGGATTTGCCGGAATTCCGGGCGCGCCCCGAATCAACTATGTTATAGCCTTTTTATGGGCCTTATGGGTAGGATGGATTTTCTCGACTGTCGGTGCTTTTGGCGGCATTATGGCGGGAGTGGGACATTTAACCCTTTTTGGTCTGGGCGGCTACGCCGACAGTTTCAAGTTTACCAATCCTGAGCTGAATGCGCTCCTGACGGATACAATCCGGGCAACCAATCAATATCTCGTGGCATTGGCCGCCCTGATTTCCACGTACAGTTTTTACAGAATGAAGAGACTGGTTGTCCCTTTAGGAGTTGCCTTGGGGGTGGGCAGCGTTGCCGGAGGGTTTTTGATCCCCTGGCTTACCGCCGGGAAAGTACAGCTTAGCGAGTATATCGGTTATTTTGGTCTGGCTGTTCTCGTCATAGGGGCTTTTATTTTTTACAGCACGACCGAGAAAGCCCGTTCCACGAAGAAAAAAGCCAATGAGGCATCCGAGTCATTTCAGCACCTGATGAAAGAAAAGAATAATTCAGCTTCACAGGGTGTTCATGTTCTTTCTATCGGCTTGACGGAAACAAAATTTTCTTTCTACGGAACGGAATTCAGTTTTAATCCTGTTATGGCAGTGGTTGGTGGCCTTGTGATTGCATCGATATCCTCTTTCCTGGGAATAGGCGGCGGCTTTCTTTACGTTCCTTTTTTGACGGCTGTTATCGGTTTGCCGATGTTTATCGTTGTGGGAACATCAGCTTTAGCTGTTCTGCTAAGCATGATCACAAGTATTTTTTCGTACGTAGTTGTTAAAGGGACGTTTATCAGTTGGGACCTTGTTGGGGTCGAGATGATTGGTGTTTTTGTAGGTGCGATGATAGGGCCGAGAACCCAGAAATATATCCCGGAAATATGGTTGAAAAGGCTGTTTGTCATTCTTGCCGTCTATGTCGGGTTGAGATATTTCAGTAAAGGATTCTTCGGGCAGAGCTGGTTGCCTCCTTTTTAACAGACGCCGCGCGCCTCTCTTTATTGTCATGAATTCTGATAGAATCGGGAAAGT
>JAKSDB010000118.1 GCA_022360415.1 Chlorobiales bacterium | reverse complement strand
CGGCCATCGAGGATTCGCGCACCCGGGATCGTCTCGGCATCGGTGATGAGGCCGGGTCGAAGGCCGGCGAGGGCATCGAGCCCCGCGGAGACGAAGAGCGCGGTGGCCGCAGGAAGTCCCTTCGCACGCACCAACTCGGCATGTTTCAAGTGCCGGGTCAGGTAGAGGTCATAGGCGCTTCTCTCCGAAACCGCGATCCGGATGCCCGGTCGATCGACGTCCTCGATCGTCCCAAGGGGCGAGCCCTCCGGCACCATGTAGGTCGCCTCGATCTCGACATAAGCCGGCGTGAACGCAATGCGTTCTGCGCGCGCCGGTTCGTCCGCGATCAGGCAAATGTCCCAGGCATCGTGGCCGGCGGCGTCAGCGAGCTCCCCCGGTGAGGCGAACGTGACATAGGACACGCCGACCCCGAGCCGGTCAGCGATCGCGCGCGCCATGTCAGGCGACACGCCGACAGGATCACCGGTCGCGGTCTTGCCCGTCACCAGCAAGAAATTCGAAAGATTGGTCCCGGCGCGAAGAGTGCCGCTCGGGGCGAGTTCGGAGACAACGTTTTGGATGTGGCGGGTCCCCCGTGCCGGTGGGTCGGGACGGCTACTCGGTCGAGCCGAGCAGCTCCTTCGCGCCTTCGGGCGCGTTGGGGATTTCGTCCGCGTAGTCGGTTTTGTTGACCACCCGCCAGCCTTCCGCGGTGTTCAACATGCTCAGATAGTCGACGAACCAGACGCCGAAAATGTAGTCCGTGATCTTGAGCACCGCTTGGTCCCCGGTTTGATCCAAAACCTCGAACTTGCAGTCGCGCGGATCATCGGTGTCGGCGGGTGTGGGCATCAACGTGACGAACTTGCAGAAATTGTCGCGCGACATGCCATAGAAGGCCTGGCCTGCCATTTTTCCCTCAAGCCTCGCCTCGGGATGGAACGCCTTGCGGATCAAGTCCGGATCGCCGTGGTACATCCCGTTGTAGTAATCGTCGATAACGCTCTGAAATTGCGCTTTATCACTCATCGGAAGTCTCCCCTGGTGGTCTATCACGTCCCACGCGCGAGGAATGGTACTGCCAACCCGTCCGGGCAGCCAGCTATGTGAGAGGGCTGCAAT
>JAKSDB010000134.1 GCA_022360415.1 Chlorobiales bacterium | reverse complement strand
GTTTTTGTTTTTGATCAGAAAGGCAAGTTTGTTGCAGCCGGTCCGGTCTTGCTTGGTATTTCAAAGAAAGACCGAATCGATCCGAAAACTCTTAATTACCGGCTCTCGCAAATAACGGCAGATAAAAGAGTCACTCCTTCAGGCCGTTACACGGCGGTCATAGGCAAGGACCATCGTGGAAAAGAGCTGCTCTGGGTTGATTACGAGTATGCCATAGCTCTCCATCCGGTCGCGAATGTCCCCGGCCAGAACAGAAAAACACGGCTGAAGACAAAAACGCACAAAGACAACCGTATAACCTGGGGTTGTATCAACGTATCGCCGATACTGTTCAAAACGGTAATCAGTCCCATTTTCAAGGAGAGGGGGGGGATTGTCTATGTCCTGCCGGAAGAACCGGCAAATAAAGGTATTATGCAGATAGTGGACAAGGGTTAAGCGCACGTGTGCTTGTCAGCCGGGCAGGATACAGGATAATCAAAATTGTAAAGTAAAAATGGCAGGGTAGTGTCCTGCCATTTTCTGTTTTCCGAAAGTTCACATTGCCGAAACAGGCCCTATTTGAAAAACTGGTCAAGGGTATAGGTTTCCTTGTCTATTTCCACGCAAAGCTGCCCACGGAGGTTGTCATAAAAAACCGGTATGTCGCGCATTGTCCATTTGACACCGCGTTTATCGAAGTCAATGACATAACGGTTTTCATTATCAAGCACTTTTTGGGGGACGTCGAGTCCAATATCCGGCTGTGTTGTGAGAACAAACAACTGAATTTTCCCCTCTTTCAACTGCTCAATAATTTCTTTTGTCGGAGCCTGCTTTCTTCTCCCCGACGCCGGAGATATGATGAGCTGGAGCCTTCCGTTTGAATCTCTTTTGGCGGAGGTTATGAAATATTTGGCAACTTTATGCAGGGCATTGCCAGACCAGACAGCTGATTGCATCGTAAAAGTGTTTAAATTGTGAAAAATTAAAACACCGGCATAGAAAGAATATTACATAAGTTAGTAAAACGGGGGCAAATAAAAAAGGGATTCACTGTGAATCCCTTTTTCTCTTTTGTGCAGGCAAAGACTTGTGCTACTTGTCTTTATCATTGCCGTCGATCACTTCGTATTCCGCATCGACCTCGCCTTCACCTTTTTCTTTTCTGTCGCTGCCGTTTTCTCCTGCCCCGGCAGTTTCCGTCTCGGGTGTCGGCGGCGTTTCGCCAGACTGGGACTGGTACATCGCCGAGGCAACATCGTTCCAGATTGTATTGAGATCATCCATTGCAGGTTTGATCGAGTCGATGTTTCCTGATTTGTGAGCTTCCCTGAGTTTTTCAAGTGCAGACTCAAGCTCTGCTTTTTTGTCGGCAGGAACTTTGTCGCCCATCTCCTTTAACTGCTTTTCAGTGCTGAAAATCAGAGCATCCGCATTGTTTTTCAGGTCGATTTCCTCTTTCTGCTTTTCATCTTCAGCAGCATGCTGCTTCGCGTCGTCTTTCATTTTTTCGATCTCGGCTTCGCTGAGTTTGCCGCTTGCTTCGATACGGATGCTCTGCTCCTTTCCTGTTGCTTTATCCTTGGCCGAGACATGAAGAATACCGTTTGAGTCAATGTCAAACGTTACCTCAACCTGGGGAATTCCGCGGGGAGCCGGAGGAATGTCTCCAAGGTGGAAGCGACCCAGGGTTTTGTTACCGGAAGCCATAGGACGTTCCCCCTGCAGAACATGAACTTCTACAGATGTCTGATTGTCCGCAGCAGTCGAGAAAATCTCCTGTTTTTTCGTCGGTATTGTCGTGTTAGCCTCAATCAGCTTGGTCATGACCCCGCCCAGTGTTTCAATGCCGAGCGAGAGAGGTGTTACATCGAGAAGCAGTACGTCACTCACGTCACCGCTCAATACACCACCCTGAATGGCGGCGCCGACAGCCACGACTTCATCAGGATTAACGCTTTTGTTCGGTTCCCTGCCGAAAAGGTCTTTGACTATTTCCTGTACTTTTGGTATCCTCGTGGAACCGCCTACCAGCACTACCTCGTCAATCTCACTGGTTTTTACCTTCGAGTTTTTTATGGCGCGCTTGCACGGCTCGATCAGACTGTCGAACAGGTCTGAGCACATCGCTTCGAACTTGGCCCTTGTCAGGTTGACGACAAGGTGTTTTGGTCCTTCCTGTGTTGCCGTGATAAACGGAAGGTTGATTTCGGTATCAGTGCGTGAAGAAAGCTCTATCTTGGCTTTTTCAGATGCTTCTTTGAGTCTCTGTAAAGCCATCATATCTTTTCTGAGATCGATGCCTTCCTGCTTTTTGAATTCCTCAGCGAGGTGGTTGATGATTTTCTGATCAAAGTCGTCACCGCCAAGATGGGTGTCACCATCGGTTGCTTTTACTTCGAAAACGCCATCCCCGAGCTCAAGAATCGATATGTCGAACGTTCCGCCTCCAAGGTCAAATACGGCAACTTTTTCGTTTTCCTTTGTTTTGTCAAGCCCGTATGCAAGTGACGCTGCGGTTGGCTCGTTGATAATGCGTTTCACTTCGAGTCCTGCAATTTTCCCCGCATCCTTTGTCGCCTGCCGTTGCGCATCGTTAAAATAGGCTGGAACGGTAATAACGGCTTCCGTTACTTTTTCACCGAGAAAGTCTTCGGCAGTCTGTTTCATTTTCTGGAGGATCATGGCAGAAATTTCCTGGGGCGAATAGGTTTTATCGCCAATTTCCACCCTTGCCTCCCCGTTTGCATTGACTACCTTGTAAGGGGCTATTTTTTTCTCATTCGGGACTTCGTCAAATTTCCGCCCCATGAAACGTTTGATGGAGAAAATGGTGTTTTGGGCGTTGGTAATCGCCTGTCGTTTTGCGGCATGGCCTACAAGACGTTCGCCATTCTTGGTGAATGCCACCATTGACGGCGTTGTCCGGTAACCTTCAGAGTTTTCTATGACCGTTGGCTGCGTTCCCTGCATTATCGCTACACAAGAGTTTGTGGTGCCAAGATCTATGCCAATAATTTTACCCATAATTAATTCCTTGTTTTAACCTGCTGCCGGCAAGGCCCCGTTCTTCTTTAAGGGGCCTTTGAACAGGCAGCGCATTGTCGATTTTACCTGATTGATATTTCTTTGGTTTTCCTGACCTCCTGTGCTTTGGGAAGGTTTACGCGCAGTATTCCGTTCTCAAAAGAAGCTTCTATTTTTTCCTGGTCTATAAGCTCACCGAGGTTGAAACTGCGTGAAAAACTGCCATAGGTTCTTTCAACACGATGGTAGTTTTTTTTCTGCTCTTCGGCTTCTTTTTTTCTTTCTCCCTTTATGGTCAGCACATCCTCTTCCACTCCAAGTGTAATATCCTCTTTTGTCAAACCGGGCATTTCAGCTTCAATGTGAAATGCCTCCTCATCTTCGGATATATCTGCCTTGAACGCCGGTGTCACGGGGGGCTGGGTGCCTTCCCAAATGTCGTCAAAAATTTTCAATGGATCTTTAGAGAGTTTCACTAACATGGTTTCCTCCTTTCTATAGTCATTCGTTAGGTTTTCTTTGTCTTTTCTTTGTCAGTGTGCCCCTTGGAGGACACAATTCTACTCATACATACAACAAGTTGCATGCCAAACCGCTTTTTCAGGTTTTTGCCCGTTGCTGTCTGTATTATTGTCAGATATTTGTGAAACGTGATGGAGCAAAATGTCGCATTGTCTGACAATGTCTATGACAGAAGTACTGTGGGAGGAGTTGTGTTCTATACTGTGTGCAGGGTTGGGAGAGCCGGCTGGCGAGACAGCCCTGCAGGGTCAACGCTGTTACATATTTTAATTTCGTGGAAGATTGAGTCGGGCTGAAGAAGAAACGGAGGCGAGCTTCCGAGTGTAAAAAAAAAGTGATGTGGGATGGGCAAAAGCTGGATGTGAATGGGAGGGCAATGTGGAGAGGGAGCTTTCTGGAATGATGTGTTAACAATTGTGAACGATCGTTCGGTGGCAGAACTGCAATGTTTGATAATCGTAACGTAAGGAGCGGTAATCAGCTTTCTACTTTCTGGAGCCAGCTGAGCCTGTCCTGAAGGCTCTCTACGACACTTTTCGAAATCAGGTAACAGGCAAAGATTATGCTGTCATCAGCGATGCTGTAATAGCATTTCAATCCTTCTTTTCTCCGGTTTACAATACCGTTGTCATGCATCAGCGCAAGATGTTTCGATACATTGGCCTGGCTTGCATTGATCTGGTTGACGATTTCCTGCACTGTTCTTTCGCTTTCGCAAAGGGTTCTGAGGATTTTAAGACGCATGGGTTCTGAAAGCAGCTTGAAGCGGTTGGCAACTGCGGTCAGCATCTCTTCAGGCATTCTGAGGTTCCATTTTTTAACCTCTTCTTCGTCAATAGTGATTTTGTTGCCCATAAGTCAAGAGTTAATTCAGTGCTGTCGGAAGCGCTGTGTGTGAGAGGGGGAGAATCGATTGTTGTGACGATTATATAGTTATTTATTCATACAATTCAAACACAAAAATTTTTTTTCTTTGTGTAACAAATCTTTGTGGTCGGGGGTAGTTTTGTTTCGGGGGAGTCAGTGAGGGGAATCGCTGAGTTTAAGAATGGACTTTACCAGGGATTGAGGCGCCTTGAACCTGATGATTTTTTCCCTGATAATGCTTTTTGTTTTTTGGGCTTCTTCAAATTCGGCTGAACAGGAGGGACAGGAAAGTATGTGCTTTTCAAAACCTTTTTGTTCTTTGAGCGTCAACTCGCCATCCACAGCTGCGCTCATAAGGGTCTGGGCGTCTGTGCAATTCATGGTACAGATTGATTCATGTGTTATGTGATTATTGGCGGGCTTCGTCGTCCTCGGTATTGTACCCGTGTTTTTTTGCAAAATCATTCAGCCTGTTGCGTAACAGTTTTCTTCCTCTGTACAGCCTTGATCTTACTGTTCCTATCGGGCTTTCAACCATGTTTGCAATCTCCTCATACGTAAAACCCTCAATATCACATAATTGTATGACTTCCTTAAATTCTTCAGGCAGAGAACTTAAAGCCTGATATACCTCATCATGCATCAGTGACCTGAAATAACCAGCGTTAAGGTCTTCACTATCGCTTTGGCTGTCCTTGATTGAATGATAAAAATCCTTGATCAGATCATAGTCAACCTTTCCAGGTTCGCGAGCGTTTTTCCTGAATTTGTTGATGTAATTGTTTTTAAGGATTTTAAACAGCCACGCCTTGCAGTTGGTTCCCTTTTCAAAGGAATCGAAAAATTTATATGCTTTAAGGTAGGTTTCCTGAACAAGGTCGTGTGCATCATCAGGATTCATCGTAAGATGTAATGCGTAGTTGTAGAGCGCATTGATGTGCTCGACAGCTTCTTCCTGAAACTCTTTCTGTTTGAGCTTTTCCTTCTCGGAAAGGGTGTTTTTTTGCACAGGAGCATTTTTTTTCTTTGAAGAACTCGGCATATTCGTAATTCGATAAGTGTTCAATAACCTGACCGTCCGCTTGATATCATCACCTTGTGTAATAAACTACTAAAAATATAAGAATCAATTTTAATAGAGTTTAGAGCAATGATAACCGGTTTGCATTACTGATAAATGCCTTGTTCTGCGGACGTGATCATAGTAGGTGCCGGAATAGGTGGATTAACGGCGGCCGCGCTTCTTCAGGAAAGAGGATTTTCAACACTTGTTTTTGAAAAAAACAGCTATCCGGGCGGAAGCTGCGCTTCATTTATACGCAGGGGGTATACGTTTGATACCGGTGCTTCAGTGTTTTATGGTTTTGCCGAAGGAGAAAGCAGCGGGACACTCAATCTGCATACAAGAATATTCAGGCGGCTTGGCATCAATCTTCCAACCATACCCGATCCGGTACAGATCCATTACCACCTGCCTGACGGATTTGATGTTCCCGTCTTTTATGAAAGAGAACGGTTTCTCGGCGCACTGATAAGCCGTTTCCCTCATGAGGCGGCAGGTATCCGGGCCTTTTACCGGGAGCTGGAAGAGGTTTATGAGATTCTCAGTGCCCTTCCCGCCGGTTCCCTTGAGGATATTGTACATATTCTTCAGGTTGGGTTGAAAAACCCCGGTAAAACAATGGCTCTTGCTGTCAAAACTTTCAGGTCGATGGGAAAAACGGCGAGGAAATACATAAGGGATGGTGAGCTGCTCAGGTTTATCGACATAGAAGCCTATTCCTGGGCTGTGCAGGATGCACTTTCGACTCCTCTGGTCAATGCCGGGATATGTCTCGCGGATCGTCATCATGGAGGGATCAACTATCCGGCAGGAGGTGCGGGGGCAATTCCTGCAGGTTTGTGTGAAGGAATCAGGAAATATGGCGGTAAAGTCGAGCTCGGGTGTGAAGTCGAAGAAATTCTTTTGCAAAACGGCAGGGCTGAAGGTGTGCGGCTCGGTACCGGAGAGGTCTTTACGGCCAAAGCGGTTATTTCCAACGCTACTGTGTGGGATACATTCAATCGCCTTGTAAAAAATCCTGCCTTCAAAGTTCCCGAGGACAGATTTCTTCGTGCTCCAAGCTGGTTCCAGTTATATCTGGGGGTTGATGCGGCCGTTCTTCCTGAAGGTTTCAATGTGCATCATATTCTTGTGGACGATTGGGAACAGTATGACAAGCTTGGCGGTACGGTCTATTTTTCCGCTCCATCCATTCTCGATCCGTCACTTGCTCCTGCCGGCCGGCATGTCGTCCATGCGTTCGTAACAGACGAGGTGTGTCGTTGGGATACATGTCAAAAAAGGGGTGGTGAATACAGGAAGGCCAAAGAAGCGTTTGGCGATTCGGTGATTCAAAGAACCGAAAAAATCCTTCCGGGTCTTGCAGATGCCATCGAGGTCAAAGTGTTGGCGACTCCCTTGACGAATGAACGATATCTCAATCGTTACAAGGGTTCCTATGGGCCTTTGTTGTATCCGGGCCAGAATGTTCTGCAGAAACCGCAAAACCGCACCGTTGTCAAAGACCTGTACGCTACCGGGGACAGCACCTTCCCCGGCCAGGGTGTTATTGCCGTGACATATTCAGGTGTGTCCTGCGCGTCCTATGTCGCGAGAAAACTCGGAAATCCACTGGAATATCTGTAAGGCCGGGGGCGGCAGTGCCTTATCCTGTCGCCAGCAGCATATCGATTTCGCGACAGGGGAGGTCGGTAATTTCAGCAAGAGGTTTCTGTGTTACATATCCTTTAAATGTATAGGTCCCCTTGCGGAGGCTGTGGCTGTTCCACAGGATTTCCGTGATGGTTTCATATGCAGTGAGTTTCATCAGGAAAGGCAGCAGCGTGTTGGTCAGGGCAAACGAGGCTGTTCTTGCGACTGCCGAGGGTATGTTCGGCACGCAATAATGCGCAACGCCATGCTTTACGAAAATCGGGTTTGTGTGCGTTGTGTGCCTGCTGGTAGCGAAACAGGCTCCCTGATCGATTGAAACGTCGATAATGACCGAGCCGGGGCGCATGGTTTTAACGACATCTTCACTGACGATATGCTTGATGACTTTCTGTTTGGGGCTGAGGGCGCCTATCATGACATCCGATATTCTTGCGACTTCGGAAATGTAGTGGTCATTGGCGATAGCAGTAACAATGTGGCGATTGAAAAATGCCTCGAAACGGCGCAGCCGGTTGATCTCCTTGTCAATGACTGTAACCTGCGCACCAAGCCCCAGAGCATCCTGGGCTGCAAACAAGCCAACGGTCCCGGCACCGATAATGGTAATGTGCGCCGGCGGTACACCGGCAATGCCTCCAAGGAGTATGCCGCTGCCGCCATAGCCTGTTTCGAGGTATTTCGCAGCGGTCTGGATGGCAAGTGATCCTGCTATTTCACTCAATGTCCTTACAATCGGCAGTTCTCCATCCCTTGTTTCGATAAACTCAAAGCCCAGGGCTGTAATGTTTTTATCAAGAAATGTTTTGATCAATGATTTGTTTATCGAACCGAGGTGCAGGGCGGAGATCAGCATCTGGTTTTGCCTGAAAAAAACAGCTTCCTGTGACTGGGGCGGGGAGACTTTTACAATGACATTGGCGTTTTCGTAAAGTGTTTCCGTTGAGTCTGTGATATAGGCTCCCACTTCTGCATACTCTTCGTCAGTAAAATTACTCGCAGATCCGGCATCCTTTTCTACCAGTACCTGCACACCGTTTTCATTGAGAATTTTAACCCCTGCCGGAGAAAGAGCAACCCTGCGCTCGTCGTTGGCCCGTTCTTTGGGGATTCCGATAGCGATGTTCATCTTTTTATCCGGCTTGATAAGCCATCGCTCCAGGGTCTTTACGCCCAGGTCATATTCTATGCCTTCAAACCCTCCGCTGTATCCCATGATTTTTTCGAAAAAAGGTTGTGGTTACACTGCTCCTGCAAGAAAGCGGCAGGTTACTGTCGTGTGCCGAGCGCAGCTTTTTTCAGCCGGGTGATGTGCCAGGTTATGTCGATTTCTTTCGGACATGCTTCTACACAATTGTATATGGTGTAACATTTCCAGATCCCACGATCCGAAGCAACTTTTTCCAGTCTTTCCTGCCTTGCATGGTCACGTGAATCAAAAATGAACCTGTATGCTTTCAAAAGAGCGGCAGGGCCAAGATAGTTTTCATTTGACCAGGAAGTCGGACAGGCTTGTGTACAGGCTCCGCAGAGTATACATCTGGTGGATTCAGCTATTAGCTCATGTTCTGCAGGACTCTGGAGCCGTTCCCTGTCCGGAGGCGGGTTGGGGTTGATCAGATACGGCATGACTTCCCGGTTTTTTTCCCAGAAAGGATCAGTGTTTATGACAAGATCTTTTTCGATGGCAGCACCGGGAAGCGGTTCAATACGAATACTTTTGCCTTGCAGGTCTTTCAGCAGTGTCGCGCAGGCAAGGCGATTTTCACCGTTAATCAGCATGGCATCACTACCGCAGACACCATGACCGCAGGATTTTCTCAATGCAAGCGTGCTATCCTGTTCAGACCTGATTTTCAACAAAACATCAAGCACCCTTTCATTCAGGGCGGCATCCACAAGAAAACTCTGGTAATAGGGTGAGCGGTCTTTTTCGGGATCGAAGCGTAAAATTTCAACCGAATATTCCATCCACTCCAAGTCATTTCATTTGATTTCCATTTCGGTCTCTATACCTCGTGAAATCTGACAAGATAGATCTCTTCATGAAACGGAAATATCCCTCGCACAAGGTCGAACCCTGTTTGTTTAGCTGTTTTCCGGCTTTGCCTGCAAAAAAATGCAAACTATTTCTTCCCAGAACCGGTTTTGATATGAACCTTTTCTAGCCGGGGCTCTTTCTCACAGGATTTGCATGTTGTGCCGGGAAGATGCAGCGTGCCGCCTGATAGACTGCAAATCGTGTTTGATACGCCCTCAAACAGAGCTTTTGTGCCGGCACCTGCTATATCCGCAGGTCCCTGAAGAAACGGGAAGGTTTCAAAAAGACTTTTCCCAAGCAGCCGGGATGCAGGATCAAGCCCCCTTGCGATATTCTGGATGGATGTTACAGGATTGAGCTTGCCTTCCCTGAGACGATTGACAATATTACCTATTCCCGAAGGCAGTTGGTTGACAACATTATAGCCGATCGTCTGTGCGTAAGTGACAAAACCGGGAACGTTCAGGCCAAGAACCGTACGGCGGAACATTTCCGCTCTCGACAGCACGCGTATATTGCCATCCTTTACGATTTTTGTTTGACAAGCCAATCTTCCTCCTGCCTCTGTAAGCTTGTCGGAAATAAAAGCCTTTTCAACGTCGCTCTGTTCCGATAAACAGTCCATTCCTTCCTGCACGTAGACAAAGCAGCTCTGGCATATGCCGCTGCCGCCGCAAATGTAGCCGATATGACTTTTGCTCCGTTTGGCCGCATCGAGGAGAATATCCCCCGGCCGTGCTTCGCAGGCCATGTCATTGATGTAAATACGCATGATCCCAAAGGTTTATTTTCTTCAAATATAAATATTTTTTCCGCAACGGGTTTTTTTATACAACATGACCGCGGCCGGTCTCTTGAACAGATGCTCCGGTGTCAGTTCACCGGAGCGTGCTTGCGCAGTTTCAGGGATTCGTGTATTTCGGGAGAGGTCTTTGTACCGGCCTGCTGATTCGCACCGTTCTCTTTCTCATCCGGCAGGTGCTCGACATAATCCCTGGTAAAGGTTTTTGTTTTCTCCTGCCAGCCCAGGGTTCCCTGGATTGCCTTGCCAACCAGCTCAAGAGCGCCGGTTACCGCTCCGGCAATATCGGTGATGAGCTGCCAGGCATTCAGCTTGCCTTCGGTAAATTTCCGGGTCTGCATCGCTATGGTTTCAGGGAACTTGATCAGTGACTCCCAGCCCATTTTACCCTGATAGGCGATGAGATCGAGTGGTTTGGTTTCAAGCGTTCTCTTCACCTCTTCCACCGTTGTCAGGAGCCTGACTGTTCCAAGTTTGTCAAGTGTCGTCACGCATGCCACCCTTATTCCTTCCTCTATCAGCACATCGGAAAGC
>JAKSDB010000175.1 GCA_022360415.1 Chlorobiales bacterium | reverse complement strand
TGACGTTTCTTCCGAAGACAGGGTCGCCATTCCAGAAGGAATGGCGCACCCGGGAAGATTCGAACTCCCAACCTCCTGATCCGTAGTCAGACGCTCTATCCAATTGAGCTACGGGTGCAGGGCAAATGTTGCGGATTTGTAGCGTGTACGGGATTCGAACCCGTGATCTCCGCCTTGAGAGGGCGGTGTCCTGGGCCACTAGACGAACACGCCATTTTTCTTAAGACAGAGCCTTGTGGGCCCTGTAGGACTTGAACCTACGACCTAGCGATTATGAGTCGCTTGCTCTAACCAACTGAGCTAAGGGCCCGGCTAAAGCCCGGCTTTCAGAGTCAGTAAATATAAATTTTTCAGGTAAATATACAAGCTTTGCGGTGTTTTTCATTGTTTTCTAAGTAATTATTATAGGTCACCTCGGTGAGCTTGTTATCGTTATCCGTCCAATAAAAGGCATCTCTATGCGAACTCCTGATATGATTCCCTTGTTATTACCGCGCCCAGACTGTTGAGTTTCTGTTCGATCCGTTCATATCCCCGGTCGAGGTGGTAGATCCTGAAAACTTCCGTTACGCCTTCTGCAACCAGTCCGGCCAATACAAGGGAAGCAGAGGCCCTGAGGTCTGTGGACATCACTGTTGTTCCGGTCAGTTTTCCCGGTCCGCGAACCGTTGCCTCGTTGTTACGTATCTCTATATGCGCGCCGAGACGGTTGAGCTCGGGAATATGATTGAAACGTTCGTGGTAGATCTTGTCGATAACATGGCTTGTTCCTTCAGCCTGGGTCATGAGAGCAATCCACTGTGCCTGCATGTCGGTAGGAAAAAGGGGAAAAGGATTGGCTATAACATCGGTGCGGGTCAGCGTGTCAGGGCTTTGCAGGGTTACGGCTCCGGAATCGGTGATGATTTTACAGCCCGTTTCCTCGAACTTGCCCAGTACCGCGGCAAGGTGCGTAGGATCGACATCCGTTACGGTGATCGAACTTCCGGTAATAGCTCCGGCGGTCAGCAGCGTTGCAGCCTCGATCCGGTCGAATATGTTCGTGAATTCCGCTGCGTTGAGGCTTTCCACACCCGAAATTTCAAGCGTAGTGGTACCGATTCCACGTATATCACCTCCCATTGCATTGAGGAAACGGCAAAGGGTTGCGATTTCCGGTTCGACCGCAGCATTCCTGATGGTCGTTTTGCCTTCGGCAAGCACGGCAGCCATCAGCGTGTTTCCGGTTGCTCCCACCGTGGTTATGGGGAAGTCAATCGTTGCGCCTTTCAGACGTGCTCCCTGCGCCCGTGCTTCGATAAATCCTTTCTCGATGGTAACACAAGCCCCGAGTTTTTCCATTGCCATAAGATGAAGGTCGATCGGCCGTGGCCCGAAAGCGCAGCCGCCCGGAAGCGAAACGCTTGCGCGGCCGAACCGCGCAAGCAGAGGCCCGAGAACATAGATCGATGCCCTCATTTGCTTGACGAGCTCGTAAGGAGCCCGGGCGCAACGAATATCGGACGTGGAGATGCTCAGGTTGTTGTCGCTGTAAGAGGTTGCGGCCCCGAGATAATCCAGAAGTTTTCGGAAGGTTCGAATATCTTTCAGGTCGGGAATGCGGGAAAGTTTTATTTCTCCACTGTCGCCAAGCAGGGAAGCTGCCATGAGCGGCAGTGCCGAATTTTTCGATCCCGATGCCTTGACGGTGCCGCTGAGCCGGCGTCCTCCTTGTATGACAAGTTTCTCCATCCTGAACTGGTGTGACAGCAAAAAATGCTATTTAATCATTTCGTGAAGAAAAAAAAACAATCTGTCTTGTTGACAGCTCCGGAGGACGCATGAGCGGAATACCACAGGATGAAGCATTTTTCCATGATTGTTTTTACCGGCAGGGGTTTTTTCTTCATATTTTCCTGAACTGCGGCAATACAACAGTTTCGAATGGTGGACATGAATGGAATAAAACAATGTACAGGTTGGATGTTTTCCCTGCTGAAAAAAGCAGTGCCGGTGTTTTCCGTTGTTTTTGTGCTCTTGCTTACGCCCGGTCCGGATACTTTCGGCAGCCCGGAGATAGACAGGATCATGAAGGAGCGGAAAAAGCTCGAGCAGGATCTCACCGGCCTGAAAAAACAGTTGAAGGAATACCAGGCGAAACTCAAGCAGACCACAAAAAAAGAAGAACAGTCCATAAAGGCACTGAAGAATTATAACGCCCAACTCAAGCTTCTCGAGAAGATGATTGCGAAAAACAATGCCCAACTGAAAAGCCAGGATACGGAAATCAGGCTCCTCAAGGAGCAGTATGCACAAAACCAGAGCAAGTACGAAAGAATTGTGGATGACTTCAGGCGTGTAGCGGTAGCAGTGTACAAAAGTGGCTCGAAACAGGATATCGAGCTGCTGTTTGCCTCGACATCCCTTAACCAGGCAATTGTCAGGTCACGATATATCGGTATTTTTTCAGAAGCAGTCATAAAGACGGTAGATAACCTGCAACAAACGGCAAAGGAGCTTGAGAGCAGCCGCATGGCCCTGGAAAAAAGTTACCGTAAACGGTCGGGTGTTGTCAAAGAGCAGCAGGGACAGATGCAGGATTTCTCGAAAAAGAAAAAGGAAAAACAGGTTGTTCTCGATGCGCTGAAAAAAAACAAAAAGAAATTTGCCGGTGAAATACAGGCCAACCGGACAAAGCTGCAAAAGCTGCAAGCTAAAATTGAAGAGCTGATAAAGGCGGAGCAGATTGCAATCGAGAAAGAAAAAGAGCGGCAGCGGCTCGAGGCCGAACGCAGAAGGAAGGCGGGCGAAGTGCCTGTCCGCGATACTTCTGAAGCGGACCTTGCAAAAATATCAAAGGATTTCGATAAAGCTGCCGGTTTGCTGCCGTGGCCTGTCGACAACGGCGTCGTTGTCAGAAAGTTCGGAAAAGTTCATGATCCTGACCTGCACATTGTGACGACAAATAACGGGATAGATATTTCCGTCTCTTCGGGTGCGCCGGTTCGTGCGGTTTCGGGTGGAAAGATCGCCCAGATCGCCTATCTTCCGACCTATGGCAATATTGTCATTATACGCCATGCAAAATCGTATTTGACGGTCTATGCCAATCTTGCCAAAATCAATGTGGCAAAAAACGACATCGTTCTGGGCCGGGAGGTTATCGGTGTATCCGGCCCGATGCCTGAAGGAGGTTCGCTGGTTCATTTCGAGATATGGAAAGGCAAAGTGAAACAGGATCCTCAGAAATGGCTGAAAAAATAGAAAACCATGAACCGACAATGTCTTCATCTTAACTATGCCCTGGTTGAGGATATGCTGCAGGCTTTTATCCGTAACGAGATCAGTAAATTCGGGTTCCGGTCGGTAGCACTCGGCCTTTCAGGAGGGATCGATTCCGCGGTTGTCTGCAAGCTCGCGGCAAGAGCCCTCGGACCGGATAACGTGCTTGCAGTAGTGATGCCTTACAGGACAAGCAGTCCCGAAAGCATCCGGCACGCGAGAATGATGGTCGAGAAAACAGGAGTTCGGTCTGAAGAGGTTGAGATTTCCGGTGTCGTCGATGCTTTTTTCCGGACTGTTCCCGATGCAGGCAGGCTGCGTATGGGGAATGTCATGGCGAGAACAAGGATGCTCTATCTCTATGATGTTTCTGCAAGGGACGGGCATCTTGTTGTCGGCACGAGCAATAAAACAGAGCTGCTGCTTGGTTACGGAACCCTGTTCGGGGATATGGCCTCGGCAGTCAATCCGATAGGTGACCTCTACAAAACCCAGATATGGGGTCTTGCCCGTCATCTCCGGCTGCCGGTGGAGATTGTTGAAAAAACACCCTCCGCTGATCTCTGGGATGGGCAGAGCGACGAAGCGGACCTCGGTTTCGGGTATGAAGAGGCGGACATGCTTCTCTATATGATGCTTGAAAAAAGAATGAGCAGAGACGCCATTGTAGAGGAAGGCATCGATGAAGCCTTTTATGACAAGGTCAGGAAAATGGTCGTGAGAAACCAGTACAAAAGGATGATGCCGGTGATCGCAAAGGTTTCCGCCCGTACTCCCGGCATCGATTTCCGTTATGCAAGGGACTGGCAGGAGATTAAATGAAGAAAGGAAAAAGTCAAAGGCCAAAAGGCAACAAGCCGGATGGCTGGTTAGCTTGATAACCAGCCATCCCACCTTATTTCAGGGTACCTTTATTAATTGTTGTGAGCGCTACGAGGCGAACGGAGCCAGAGAAACCGGAGTGTACATAAGGTACATGAGGATTTTGAGCACCGCTCAACGAAGTAATCATGGCGCGTAACAAATTAATGGAGGTGCCTCAAAACGATCGCTGTTTTGTGTCTATAAGAAAATGCTTGTCATCGGTCATCGGGTAGTCGGTTGTATAGTGCAGTCCTCTTGATTCCCTGCGCATGATTGCGCCGTCGATGATAAGGTTCGCAACCTTGATGATGTTGCGGAGCTCCAGGATCTGGGTGGTAATCTTTGTTTTCTTGTAGTACTGCTCCGTTTCCTCCTTGAGAAACTCGATCCTTCGTTTTGCCCTCTGGAGCCTCAAATCACTGCGCACGATCCCTACATAGTCGTTCATGACCTGCTGGGCTTCTTTTTTGTTATGCGACACGAGAATCCACTCCTCCGGGTTGACCGTTCCGCTGTCGTCCCAGTCGGGGAATGGTGTGTCGTTTTGCAGTGTGGCAATGGCCTCCCTGATATCGGTGTATGTTCTGTATGCGAACACAAGTGCCTCGAGAAGCGAATTGCTCGCAAGTCTGTTCGCGCCATGAACTCCGGTGCAGGTTGTTTCTCCGCAGGCATAGAGGCGGCTGATGCTTGTTCTGCCGAACGAATCTGTCTTGATGCCGCCGCAGGAGTAATGTGCAGCGGGGACGACAGGTATCATCTCCTTTTTCATGTCGATGCCGAACTGAAGGCAGGTTTCATAGATGTTCGGAAAGTGCTCGATGGTTTTCTCACGGTCGAGGTGGGTGACGTCAAGAAAAACACATTCGTCGCCTGTTTTCTTCATCTCCGAGTCTATTGCCCGTGCCACGATGTCCCTTGGGGCAAGGTTTTCCCGTTTATCGTACTTGTGCATGAACTCCTGGCCGTTTTTCAGCTTCAGAACTCCTCCGAAACCGCGCACCGCCTCGGAAATAAGGAATGATTTCGCTTTCGGATGGTAAAGCGAGGTCGGGTGAAACTGGACAAACTCCATATTTGAAATCATTGCGCCGGCACGGTAGGCCATGGCAATACCGTCGCCCGTCGCTATCGGGGGATTGGTCGTATGCAGGTAAACCTGGCCGAGCCCTCCTGCTGCAACCATGGTTATTTTCGCAAGAATTTTTTTCAGTTTCCTGTTTTTTGAGTCAAGCGCATATGCACCGTAACAGGTGATGTCGTTGGTCTTGATTTTTAAATGGTGCTCAGTCAGAAGCTCTATGGCAAAATGGTGCTCGAGCAGCGTGATGTTCGGATGGCTGTTGACTTTGTCGAGCAGGGCCTGTTCAACTTCCTGTCCGGTCAGGTCTTTTGCATGGACGATCCTTTTTCTTGAATGTCCCCCTTCCCGCCCGAGATCGAGGTTTTCGCCATTGGTGGTTGTGAACTCAACGCCGAGGTCAATCAGTTTTTCGATGTGCTGCGGTCCTTCTCTCACCATCAGTGTAACCATCTCGCGGTTGCACAAGCCGGCCCCGGCGCCAAGTGTATCCTCGATATGCAGCTCGGTGCTGTCGTTTTCGCCGACGGTGGCGGCAATGCCGCCCTGAGCCCAGTTGGTATTGGAAGCGCAGCTTTCTTTTTTCGTGATTATGGTGACGTTTGCGTAATCGGCGGTGTGCAGTGCGAAATACAAACCTCCGATACCGCTGCCGATGACCAGTACATCGGTTTTAATTTCTTCTTTCATAAAACACTATGAAGATATGTTACAAGGAGTAGCCTGCGTGTTTTTTGTGCGCCTTTGCTGAAATGAACTCCAGGATAAACACCAGAAACAGACCGGCAGCCATGAGCATCATCGCGGAAACGACCAGAGGATCCGCTCCGGTCGTATGAAAATAGGTTTCCGGCATGACGTTCAATGAAAAAAGCAGGGCGTTTTCACCCTCCGGCGCTGCATCCGGTACAGGTACTTTCCAGGGCCAGATCTTGCCGAGCGAGCCGATCATGACGCCTGCAAGAAACAGCATCGTCTGGTCATGGTAACGCTGCAGGAGTTGTGAGAGAATCCTGACGAACCCGAGCAGCCCGGCCAGGCATCCTGTGCCAAAAATAGCTATCAGCGCAAAATCGAGATCTCTGATTGCACCAAGGATAAAAGAGTATTTTCCAAGAAGCAGCAGAATGAAACTGCCGGATATGCCGGGAAGGATCATTGCGCATATCGCAATTGCCCCGGAAAGAAAGATGAACCACCAGCTATCAGGTGTGCTGATCGGAGAGAGGCTCGTTATCAGAAAAGCGGCAGCTGTGCCTGAGACCCCGGCTGCCCAGCCTGCAAAGGTATGAGAGGAAGTTCTTCGGACTATAACGACAGCCGAGGCGATAATCAGTCCGAAAAAAAACGAAAGCAGCAGCAGCGTGTGGTGTTCGAGCAGAAAAAGAATGAATCTCGACAGGGTGAGGATGCTGATAAGGATCCCCAGTAGGAGACTCAGCAGAAATCCCCCGTTCACGCTTTTCCAGAAAGAGCGGAGATCAAACCGCAAGAGTCTTCCCAGCGCCTTTCTGTTTATTGATTTCAGGGAAGCGATCAGGGTTTCGTAAATGCCGGTGATAAATGCAATGGTACCCCCGGAAACGCCCGGAATCACATCGGCTGCGCCCATGAGGATTCCCTTGACCGATACTGGAAGATAGTATAGTACTATTTTCGAGATCATTGATTTGCGTTTTTCCTGCCTGGATTCAGGCCTTCTTTCTGAGGTGTTTCAAAGAGTTGGCAATGATAATGACAATGCCCGCGAGAATAATGTAATGTACAAAATCAACCAGATCGGGAAACAGGGCAGCAAGAAAATAGCCGATCGAGGTAAAACAGAGCACCCATACGATGGAGCCCGATACGCTGTAAAACAGAAAAACCTGGTAGGGCATCCCGGCGACGCCCGCGAGCGTTGCTGCAAAGCTCCTTACCACAGGGACGAAACGGGCGAGAAAAACCGCTTTCGAGCCATGTTTCGCATAGAATCGTTCGGTTTTGTCGAGATGCTCTTTTCGGAAAAAACGGCTTTCTGGTTTGTCGAGGAAGGCTCGTTGAAGCTGGGTGCCGATAAAGTAGCCGGTCGAGTCGCCGATTATTGCCCCGAAACAGAGTGTTGCAATGACAAGGGCAAGATCGAGCTGTCCTGAAGCGGCTATCAGCCCGGCGGTAATGAGCAGGGAATCCCCGGGCAGGAAAAAACCTGCAAACAGGCCGGTTTCTGCAAAGACAATTGCGAAGAGCAGTGCGTAACCACCCCAGATAACAAGCTCTTCAAGCGTGTGAATCTCCTGCATAAGCAATAAGCCGCCATAACGGGGCCCGGGTTACAGTTTTGCCCTGATGACGGTATCAGGGAAGTAATACCGCGCAGGCAATAACGGTTGTCCATAAACCGTTTTCGCCTTCGGCTGACTGTGTGATGTTGAACGAGTTGATGATTTTCCCGCTCATTTTGTAGATACCTTCCCGTTCGTCCCAGTGCTTGTTCGGGTCGAACTCGATACCGAGCGTCGTTGCAAGCATGGTGGCGGCAAGGTCTTCGGCATACTCCCCCGACTGTTCCGAGGTTTGCCCGAAAGGATGATGTTCCGAAAGGTACCCGTACAGAGACTCGTCTGCGGGCAGCGCAACGCCGATCGATGACGCGATCAGGCGGCCATGCTCATTGGTCGAGTTTCTGGCCATAACGGCAAAGGTTATTTCGCCGGGGGAGAGCAGTTTAAGTCCCTCTTCGACGTTCAGTCGTTTGCATTTCGGGGGGAAAATACTTGAGACGGTTACCAGATTGCATTTTTCAATTTTTGCATCTCTCAGCGCAAGCTCGAACGAGGAAAGATATTCCTTGTGCCTTCCGACACCTTTTGTGAAAAAAACTTTTTCAGGTACAAACGACAACGCCGCGGTCTCCGGATAGTAATGTCAAAAATGCTGAAAACTGAGCAAGTATAGGAAAAAGCAGGATTTTCCCGAATCATTTTTTTATGGCAATCCTGAAAAATTTTCTCTTCCCTGCTTTCAGGATTTTCGGCTCGGTTTCAAGCGATACCTCGTAATTGATGTCACTGATCCGGGTATTGTCGATTTGTACGGCGTTCTGACTGATGAGCCTGCGGGCTTCGCTTTTTGAAGAAGATGCCCCGAGCCGCACGAGAAGCTCTGCCAACGGAACGGACCCGGTCTCGAACGTAACGAGCTCGATGTCGGCGGGCGCCTTTTTATGAACAAAAACCCGGTCGAAATGCTCCTCGGCTTTTTCCGCATCTTCAGAGGAATGGTAGATTGAAACAACATGCTTGGCGAGCGTTCTTTTGGCTTCTCTCGGGTTCTGTCTGATAACTTCCCTGAAAAGCTCCAGCGGCTGTTTCGGGCCGGTAAGAAGAAGGGTGAAATAGGTCTCGATCAGTTCATCCGGAATGGAAAGAGTTTTTCCATAGATATCTTCCGCGGAGTCATTGAAGCAGATTGCGTTGCCGAGCGATTTCGACATTTTCTCCTCGCCGAATGTGCCGACAAGCAGAGGCATGGTGATGCAGACCTGGGGTTGAATACCGTACTCTCGTTGCAGGTCTCTGCCGACAAGCAGATTGAATTTCTGGTCGGTTCCGCCGAGCTCGATGTCGTTGCGCAGATGGACCGAATCCATGCCCTGGGCAAGCGGGTAGAGAAACTCGTGAATGGAGATCGGTTCGCGCAGTCTGTAGCGTTTCTCGAAATCGTCCCTTTCAAGCATTCTTGCCACAGTGTAATGGCTGGAAAGCCTGATGACATCGTCGAATGTCATCCTCCCGAGCCATTCCGAGTTATAACATATGGTGGTTTTTCTCCGTTCGAGGATGATCGATGCCTGTTCGAAGTAGGTTTGACCATTTTTTCTGGCTTCATCAGCGGAAAGCTGGGGCCTGGTTTTGCTTTTCCCCGACGGATCGCCGATCATGGCGGTGAAATCGCCGATAATAAGAATAGCTTCATGTCCCAGGTCCTGAAATTCCCTGAGCTTTCTCAGAACGACAGAATGACCGAGGTGCAGGTCGGGTCTGGATGGATCGGCGCCGAGCTTGATTTTCAGCGGTTTTCGGGTTTCGAAACTTCTGGCCAGTTTCCGCTCAAGCTCTTCCTCGTTGATAATTTCAACGGTATTGCCGACGATAAGGTCGAGTTGCTCTTTGACAGGTGGAAAACTCATAAGTAAAAATGTTCTTCAATCCTGTTTGATGGATTTGGATTGACCTGAATATACAGGATAAAAATCAGTATGC
>JAKSDB010000154.1 GCA_022360415.1 Chlorobiales bacterium | reverse complement strand
CTGCTTCAGGAATCATCGGCATGTAGATGATGACGCGATCACCCTTGCGTACTCCCCGTGACTGCAAAGCACCGGCAAAAAGCGCGACCCTGTCCCGGAATCCACGGCAGGTGCACTGTTCTTTCATTCCTGTTACAGGACTGTCGTAAATGACGGCGGTGTCGTTACCCCGGCCTTCATCCACATGGCGGTCAAGAGCGTTGTAGCATGTGTTTGTCACTCCTCCTGCGAACCATCGGTAAAACGGTGGATTTGTTTCGTCGAGCACCCGGTTCCATTTCGTATACCAGTGAAGTTTTTCGGCGGCTTCGGCCCAGAATTTTTCAGGATTGTCGATGGATTCCCTGTAAACGTTTTCGTAGGAATGTTGCATGGCTGAGTCACGTTTTAAGGTTGATCGAGAGCGGCTCGAATTGCATGGAAGGATGATTCGATATGCCCTGTTGTGACATGAAAGAATAGATTAGATAAATCCGGATAGGTTGGTTTCAAACAATCATTTTACAAAATATCGGTCGTAAAACCACATGATCGTTCACGATTGTTTCGCCGGTTGTTACTCCTGGGGAAAATGAGGGCACCTCTATTTATTGTCATGAGCGTTTCAAGAGCAAGGCGAACGGAGCGGAGAAACCGGAGTGTACACAGAGTACATGAGGATTTTGAGCACCGCTCAACGAAGCAATTGAAGCGCGGAATAAATAAAGAGAGGTGCCCATGAGATGACAACAGAACTGCTCAGATGCCGGTGAAACCTCCCGGCCTCTGCAGTTCAGTGTGCGGGGAGAGTAAGTTCTTCAAAAAGAAGGGAAAACTCCCCGATTGAGAGGGATTCCGCGCGTCTTGAAAGATCGATCGATGAAACGCTTGACAGGTCATAGGTTTTTTTGAGGTTGTTCTGAAGAGTTTTTCTTCTCTGTCCGAATGCTGTTCGGACAAACTTTCTGAAACCTTCTTCATCTTTTTGCTTCAGGGTGGCGAGGGGAACAATGTGCACGACCGCGCTGTCAACCTCCGGCTGCGGCCTGAACACGTTCCGGTTCACCTTGAACAGATAGTCAACCTTGCAGAATGTTTGGAGCTGAACAGCAAGAATTCCGTACTCTTTCGTGCCGGGTTTTGCAACCAGTCGCTGCGCGACTTCGTGCTGCACCATCAGGGTTTCGGAAACAATGTGTTTTCGATTGTCGAGGAGCCTGAAGAGGATCGGCGAGGTAATCGAATAGGGTATGTTTCCCATGACCTTGACAGGGCATTCAGCGGCAAGGCGAGGCAGGTTTATTGCAAGGAAATCGCCTTCGATCAACCGTACGGATGGAAATTCCCTGCGAATGAATGCGGCAAGCTCCCGGTCTTTTTCAATGGCGACAAATTCAGGAACGACTTCGAGAATGGCGCTGGTAAGCGCTCCGAACCCCGGACCGATTTCAAGTACACGGTCGTTTTTTTCGAGCCCGGCAGACTGGACGATCTTTCTGCAGATATTGCGGTCGGTCAGGAAGTTCTGGCCGAATTTTTTTTTTACCGCTATTTCCGTATGCTTATATTCAATTTTTGTCATTTCGAACGACTCGATAAAAAGACATAAGAGCAGGAACTACTGTTAATAATTTAACTTATTCCCGATTTAATGGCTGAACAAAATACTCTCGCCGAAACAGCACAATACATTTCCCGTGAATCAGTTGCAACCCGCAAAGGATTTGGTGAAGCGCTACTGGAAATCGGTCGTCAGGACGATTCCGTTGTGGCATTATGCGCCGACCTGACAGGCTCGCTGCATATGCACCATTTCCGTATGGAATTCCCTTCCAGATTTTTTCAGACAGGTATTGCGGAAGCCAACATGGTTTCGATGGCTGCCGGTCTTGCAACGACAGGCAAGAAGCCGTTTGCAGGCACGTTTGCCGCATTCGCATCCGGAAGGGTATACGATCAGATCCGTCAGTCGGTTTGTTACTCCCGCCTGAATGTGAAGATATGTGCATCGCATGCCGGTCTGACTCTTGGGGAAGACGGTGCTACGCATCAGATGCTTGAGGATATCGGGCTCATGCGGGGGCTTCCCGGCATGACCGTCGTCGTACCTGCCGACTACAGTGAGACAAAACGTGCGGTAAAAGCCCTTCATGAGCATGAAGGGCCGGCCTATCTGCGTTTCGGCAGACCTTCCGTTCCTGATTTTTCTCTTGACGAAGACGGTTTCGAGATAGGAAAGTCGATTGAGCTGAACCCTGGGAAGGACGTCACGGTTATTGCCTGCGGCATCATGGTTTGGAAAGCGCTTGAAGCTGCGCGTATTCTTGAGAGAGAAGGGGTTACCGTCAGGGTTATCAACATGCATACGATCAAACCGATCGACAAGCTTGCCATTGTCCGGGCGGCGAATGATACCGGTGCAGTCGTTACCGCAGAAGAGCATCAGGTTCACAACGGTCTTGGAGACGCTGTTGCACACGTGTGCGCGGAAAACATTCCGGTTCCGATAGAGATGGTCGGCGTGGAAGATCACTTCGGAGAATCCGGAAAACCCGATGAGCTGTTGAGGAAATACAAGCTGACAACCGAGGATATTCTCGAGAGAATATACCTTGCGTTACGCAGGAAAATATAATGGCAATCAATCGCAAACTTTAAGGTAGTATTTTAGTTCCCCGTTTTCTTTCAGGAAACGCGCTGGACGTCTTTTGTGTTGACAATACTGTCCCGGGCAATTGAGCAAAGAGACGTATTGGGAAAAAACGGTAAAAAGTGATTAGCTGAAGGAGAGAGAATATGGCAATGCCTAACTTCAACGACATGATGAAGCAGCTTCAGCAGGCTGGAGCAAAGATGCATGATGTTCAGAAGCAGCTTGAAAAAATAACCGCTGAAGGAGAAGCAGGAGGCGGGATGGTAAGAGCGACGGTAAGCGGAAAGCAGAAAGTGCTTTCCGTAAAGATAGATCCGGAGGTACTCGATGATATCGAGATGGTTGAGGATCTTGTCGTTGCTGCGGTGAACACGGCACTTGAAAATGCGGCTGAGAAGGCACGTCAGGAACTGTCTAAAGCCGCGGGGAGCATGCTGGGCGGTGAGGATGTACTGAAAAATTTCAATTTTGGCCAGTAGGATCGTTCATGAGATATACTTCGGCGGCAATTGAAGTGCTGATCGAGGAGTTTGCAAAATTGCCGGGGATAGGGCGCAAGACCGCCCAGCGGCTTGCCATGCATATTCTTCATGAGCAGCCTGGTGATGTTGAAAAACTGTCCAGGGCTCTTATGGATGTCAAGGAACGGGTGATCAGCTGCTCAGTCTGCCAGAATGTAACCGATCAGGGTAACGATCCCTGTTCCATCTGCAGGGGGAGCAATCGCGACAGGTCGCTGATCTGCGTCGTGGAATCTCCAACTGATGTTCTTGCCTTTGAAAAAACAGCTCAGTTCCGCGGGCTGTACCATGTGCTTCATGGTGTTATTTCCCCTCTTGACGGTGTCGGCCCGGACGATATAAGAATCAGGGAGCTTCTGGCCCGCATCTCTTCCGATGACGAGAGCAAAGTCACAGAAGTTATCATGGCGCTGAGTCCCACGGTGGAGGGCGAGACAACCGTATTGTACATAAGCCGGTTATTGAAGCCGCTGGGCATAGAGGTGACCAAAATTGCGCGGGGAATCCCTGTCGGAGCCGAGCTTGAATTTATCGACGAGGCAACGCTTTCGAGAGCGCTTGAGGGACGGTCGGTCTTGTAAGGAGGGTAAAAGAGCACTGAACAAACAATGCAGAAGTCTGTTTTGATTCTCGGCGGAGGACTGGCCGGCCTGACGGCTGCAAAACGCCTCACTGACCGGGGTTTTGCTGTCAAACTGATAGAAAAACGTCCCATATACGGGGGAAAGGTTTCTTCCTGGAAAGATGAAGAAGGAGACTGGATCGAATCCGGAACGCACTGTTTTTTCGGGGCGTATGACGTGCTCTATGATCTCATGCGTGAGATCGGGGTCTATGATGCCGTTCTCTGGAAAGACCACAAACTGACCTATACGCTTGCGGGAGGCAGCAGCTTTACCTTCAATACCTGGGACCTGCCGAGCCCTCTGCATCTTGTGCCTGCAATTGTGAAAAACGGTTATTTCAGGTTCGGCGAGATGTTTTCATTCTCGAAATCCCTCATTCCGCTGGCGCTGAAAAAAGACAGATATCCCCCGACGCAGGATCACCTGACCTTCACCGAGTGGGCGAAACAGCACCGTTTCGGAGACCGCCTTCTGGAAAAGATGTTCAGACCGATGGCGCTTGCGCTCAAGTTCATTCCACCTGAAGAAATATCGGCAAAGATCATACTCGACGTCACCGAGGTGTTTTACCGCATCCCTGGCGCCTCGTGCATGGGATTTCTCAAAGGAGCGCCTCAGGAGCACCTGATCGGACCGCTGCTGGAATACTCGAAAGCAAAGGGCGCCGAGTTTCTCCCGGGGACGGCAGCCGAGCAGCTGCTCTATGAGGGAGGAGAAATCAGAGGGGTTCGCATGACAAACGGCGAAGTGCTTGCAGCCGATTACTATCTGTGTGCATTGCCGATTCATAACCTTAACAAAGTGCTTCCCGACTCGTTGAAAAAAGAAGGGAGTTTTTTCGGTGACCTTGAAAAGCTCAAAGGGGTTCCGGTGATATCCGTTCAGATCTGGTATGACCGTCAGATAACCTCGGAAAACAATGTCCTGTTCAGCCCGGACGGTGTGATCCCGGTTTATGCCGATCTTGCCAGCACAACACCCGACTACAGGACGCTTCGCGGAAAACCCCATGAAGGCAAGTCGCGTTTCGAGTTTTGTGTCGCCCCTGCCGGTGAGCTGATGGCGTTGTCGAAAGAGGAGATTATCGAACGTGTCGATCGCAGCATACGGAGCTGTTTTCCCCAGACATCGAAAGGAGCGGAGATCCTTAAATCAACGCTGGTGAAGATACCGCGGTCGGTCTATGCACCGCTGCCGAATATGGAGCAGTACAGGCCGACACAGAAAACTCCTGTTTCCAACCTTTTTCTTGCGGGAGGATTCACTCGGCAGCTTTACTATGATTCCATGGGAGGTGCGGTCATGAGCGCAAACCTTGCTTCGGAAGAGATAGTGCGCGCAGCCGGAGGATAGTTCTCTGTGAAAGAGAGGCTGAGGTAATGAATATTTGGTCGAAAATGTTATCTTCACTCTCCCGAGCCGGAAAAAGACTGTTACCTGGTAACAGGATTACTGTGCCTTTAGTAATTGTCGTGAGCGGTCTGAGTTCAAGGCGAACGGAGCGGAGAAACCGGAGTGTACATGCGAGTACATGAGGATTTTGAGCACCGCTCAACGAAGAAATCAGAGCGCGTAACAACGTAACAAATTAATAAAGGTGCTTGAACAGCCCTTGTAGCTCAGTGGATAGAGCAGTAGTTTCCGGAACTAAAGGTCGGCAGTTCGAATCTGTCCAAGGGCGCATTCAACGGATGACAATCGGGGTGTGGCTCAGCTGGTAGAGTGCTGCGTTCGGGACGCAGAGGTCGTGGGTTCGAGTCCCGCCACCCCGACAAATAGCTAAAACCATAGCGAGGCAAAAAGGCCCAAAGCTCCTGTAAAATCGGGGGCTTTGGGTTTTCTGTTGTCCCATAGAGTAGCATAAAGAGCCCTGCAAGGTCAATACCTTACTCCCATTTTACCATCATGCCGAAGCAGACCTTACCGCTATCAGATACGCAGATAAAACGGTGCAAGCCTCAAGACAAGCCGTACCGCCTGTTTGACGGTGGAGGGCTTTGCCTCTACATTTCTGTCAATGGCTCGAAGAGCTGGCAGTACAGATACAAGTTCAACGGGAAAAGTGCCACAATGACGCTCGGATCGTACCCTGATGTCGGGCTGGTAAAAGCAAGAACGTTTCTGCACGAACGGCTTGGATTTTCCCCTGACGCCATCGAGGCCCAGCTTGGACACCGAGTTCCAGACAGGCTTGGCGGAGCGTATAACCGCACCAAGCACCTCGATGAGCGCACGCGCATGATGCAGGAGTGGGCTGATTATCTGGAGGTATTAAAAGGACAACTGTTGAGGGGGGAAAATTAAATTATGATTTTATAGGATGAGATGTTTTTCCATGATAACATTGGTTCCCAAGTTATGTCCTTATCGGAATCTCTAATAATGGCCTTATTGGCTCGAGGCGGTTAGCATATTGGCGAACCACTTGATCATATAAGTCATTTATTTTTTTCGCTTTGACGGTTACCACAAGAGCTATCTGCACTACAGATTTGCTGAGGTATTTTGAAAAATATACTCTGTTTTTTGCTTGGTTTTCAAGGATATTACAGAATTTATACTGTCGGGTGGTATATTTTGATTGTGCGGGAGGATTCAAAGAGGGAGCAGGTGTATGCTTGGTTATGAGCCGGGGTTTCGTGTCAGAATCCGAGCAGACCTTTTACGTACCCGAATTCATAGCTTTTTACCAGAATCGCAAACGTAACGTAGAGTCCGATGCCCAAGGCCCATTCAGCGGTTACCCACGTAAGAAAGGCTCGATCTTCCATTTCTATCCAGCTCTTGTTAAACCGGATGCTGAATAACACGGAGGCGCTGAAATGAACGACATGCCACAGACGGGCAAAGAGATTCGCAACACCTGAGGCCTCATGATGGTTATAAGTATTGTACTTGAAGATTTTCAGGAAAACTTTTTGCTGTATGACAGAAGGATTGTTCAGCCTGCTTTTCTGTTCTTCGTTTAATTGAGCGACCAGCGGTGCGACACGATGATAGAAACGTCTGTACCACAGGAAAGAAAACGGCAAAACGACAAGCAAAAAGACCGTTAGCACAAACCGCAGAGGTTTGTATCCCCATCCCATAAACATGCCGTACAGACCCCAAAGCGGTTCTTTTAAATACTCTGTGCGTTTTGATGCCAGTTCATACATTACGCCATCAGCTGAGGCTCGGTCATTTTGCGCCAGATAGTTATCCCTCAGGCGATGGTAAAATATTTCTGTCAGATCATATCTTTCTTTGTTGAAAAGGGTAGTGAGGCTATCAAAATCAGCTTTAGCCGTATTCAGCTCTATGCCTATACTGTCCCTTTTTGCTATCAGGGTGTCAGGAAGATGCTGCCGAAGAGAGTCGAGCCTTGTGACCTTGGCTTTTGCGGATTTCCGAATCCAGTAGTTTGGACATGATCTATCACGGAATGATAGATGCCCTTCTAACTGGCTCCAGTATACTTTCAATGTGCCGGGAGGAAAAAAGGTGCGATGATCGAATAATACTTTGGTGTTACTAAGATCGGTTCGTCTAAGGTCAACTCCTTTTTTAAATTTTGTTTTGGCGATATTCAAAGTTGTGTTGAAAACGGTATCCTCAAAATTAGCCTCATTCGAGAATAGAGCATTCAAGAAATCAGCCTGATTTGAAAACTGAACATTTGAGAAATCAGCGTCTTTAGAGAACTGAGCACCTGAGAAATCAGTCTTGTACGAGAACTGAGTATAAAAGAAATAAGCCTCGCCTAGGAACTGAGCATTCAAGAAATCAGCCTCATCTAGGAACTGAGCATCCCAGAACTGAGCCTCACCTGAGAACTGAGCCCTTGAGAAATCAGCCCGATTTGAAAACTGAACATTTGAGAAATCAGCGTCTTTAGAGAACTGAGCACCTGAGAAATCAGTCTTGTACGAGAACTGAGTATAAACGAAATGAGCCTTACCTAGGAACTGAGCTTTCCAGAACTGAGCCTCACCTGAGAACTGAGCACCTGAGAAATCAGCCTCTTTTGAGAACTGAGCCTCCGAGAAAATAGCATAATTTGAAAACTGAGTATTTGAGAAATCAGCCTTGTTCGAGAACCGGGCATCCGGGAAAAAAGTCTGATTTGAGAACTGAGCCCTTGAGAAATCAGCCTCTTTTGAGAACTGAGCTCTCGAGAAAAGAGCCCGTTGTTTGAATGTCACTGGAGCAAAGCTCATCCACTCCTTCCAGCTCGATGAGTCTGGTTCACCACCATACGGCCATTCAGTCGGATTCTTCGCATGACCAATGCCTGAAGGCAAGATTATCACGGTCAGAAGGAGTGTGATAGAAAGATAGGTGGTGATTTTACCTTTTTCCTTCATCATAGATCGACGGCTTATCTCTGGCGGTTTTGATGGGATTGCGGTGATTTTCCCCAAGGATCGAGGCTCAATACCTGCATATCTCAATATGCTTAAAAATTAAGTATATTTGAGGTAAAGTTTTCGGGGAGAGTGCATAGAACCGAATGCCATGAAGCTTTCCATCTTATTCCTGCTCACATCGCTTCTTATTGGTGTGTCGAGTCCGCTTCTTGCGCATGACGTGCATGTGAAGGGCTATTACCGTAAGGACGGAGAACCTACGTCCGGCCGCATATCCGATCATCACCTGACGGTATAAGGTCAAACAATTATGATCCATCGAGAAGCGGACCATGAATTGATGAATCCGAGATCGAGGGATTACGACAGGGAAGGGGTTCCGAATTACCTGGATTCAGATTCCGATAATGACGGGATCGGGGATAACAGTGATTCGAATCCTTTTAGGAGGTGAATATGCCCGGTTGAGCGCCGGGGGTTTGGTTTCCTACCTGTTTGAGGGGGAAAGATTTGGGTTGCTAATAGTTGTTTGGCTTGCTAAACAACGTTCGTGTGCCGCAGCAAAGCGGCGTAAGAGATGAGGGTAGGCCCCTCGCAATCGGCTTACAGGAGCAGGTTGCAAACCACCGTAAGCGGCTTGAGACAAAAGCTCAGGTCGTGAGCGTTACGGAAAAGGCGCCACAAGGTGTCAGGTGAGAACCAAGGAAGACGAACACAAGTGAACCATCGTTCAATCGTCGTAATTCTATTGACATCAAAACTGGAGATGGACGTAACTCCAGGACGAGTCTGGCGGCAACCTGTTTACTGGCCAGATGGTGTCCGGCGTAGAGATGGCGTGATCCTGGTTCAGGCTCTTGCGTTGAACTGCGGGAACCTTCGATGGCGATGGTAAGGGAAAAGGCACAAGTGTAAAAAGCGAGGCTGAAAGTACCGAAGCGCCATCAAGGGGCGGAGCAATCCGTAGTAGTGAAGAAGCCCTTGTAATGAGGGTGGAGCGAAGGGATTGCGTTATCCGGTCAAACAGGAG
>JAKSDB010000005.1 GCA_022360415.1 Chlorobiales bacterium | reverse complement strand
GATAAGTGCGGCGCATTACGGGCTTGGTAATCTTGTTGCCATTGTCGATTACAATAATCAGCAGATTGACGGAGAGGTCAGTAATGTCATGAATATCGAGCCTTTTGCAGATAAATGGCGGTCATTCGGCTGGAAGGTACAGCAGTGTGACGGCAACGATATACGTGATATTGTTACCGTAGTGGAAAAGATCCGGGCGGAAAAGGACAGAACGAGACCCTCGGTTATTCTGGCAGTTACGGTGATGGGCAAAGGGGTTCCGTTTTTTGAAGGTACCATGCCTGACAATACAAACTGGCATGGAAAGCCTCCTTCTCCAGAACAGTGTGAACAGGCTCTTGAAGTACTGGGCGAAACGTCGTTCGGTGATTTTTAGTCCTGAAAGTGCAGATTCAATCAGGCAGATACAGGGGAAAAAAACTACAGCGAAGCACAACCGGCTCTATCCGTCCCTGTAGCAGCAGGGTGAAAAAATCTCTCTTCGATATACTTTCCGTGCGGATGGACCTTGTCGGAACAAAAATCCTTGATCTGTTTGCCGGTTTTGGGTCTCTCGGGTATGAGGCCTTGAGCCGGGGAGCCTCGGAGGTTTGTTTTGTTGACAGGAGTGTCCGGTCTTTGAAGTCACTGCGGGGGACAGCGGAGGAACTGGACGTAACATCACGGGTGAGAATCGTAAAAATGGACGTGGTTCAGTTTGTCAAAAGCGAAAAAAATACCTATGATCTTGTTTTTTGCGATCCCCCTTACAACTGGCGGGGTTACAGGAGCATGATACGCGAAATTTTCAGGAGCAGTCTGCTTGCAGAAAACGGCATGCTGCTTATCGAGCACAGCAATCGTTATGTTTTTGAGGACGAGCAGCACTACGCTTTTCATAAAGATTACGGGATGACGAGAGTCTCATTTTTTTCCTTTGCCGACAGCATGAACGGACGATCGGGCGGACATGCCAAGGAGGACACTTTATGAAGCAGCTTGCGATTTACCCCGGTACGTTCGACCCCTTTACAAATGGTCACCTGGACGTCCTCGAACGGGCATTGACGATTTTCGATCAGGTTATGGTTGTTATTGCAGAAAACAGCAAGAAACAAACGCTTTTTTCCGTTGAAGAACGCTGTGAGATGATCGAAACCATTACGGAACCTCTTTCCGGAACAAGGGTGGAGGTGCTGCATGGCGGTCTTCTGGCGGAATATGCACGTAACGTGGGCGCTACAGCTATAATCCGGGGTGTGCGTCAGGTCAAGGATTTTGAATACGAATTTCAAATGTCACTGCTCAACAGGCATCTGAATCCGGAGGTTACCACTGTTTTCCTGATGCCCAATGTCAAGTATACTTATGTGGCTTCATCGATCATCAGGGAAGTCGCTCTGCTCGGAGGTGATGTGAGTAAATTCGTTCATCCTTTTGTTCTGAAGATGTTGCAAAAAAAATATGAAGAACAGAATACCTGAGCGGATTTCCGGTATCTGTTTTTCGGAACACCAACTACCAACTATTTAATTTCCATAGTCATGAGCGCAAACAGCTTTCCAGGAGAAAAATACCTTGCCCGGCGGGTCCTGAATATGCAGGAGTCGCAAACCATGAAAATAACAGGGCTGGCTAAACAAATGAAAGCCGAGGGCAAGGATATTGTCAGTCTTTCGGCGGGTGAGCCTGATTTTCCGACACCCGACTTCGTCGCGCAGGCGGGTATCGAAGCCATTAAAGCGGGTTTTACACGCTATACGGCCAATGCCGGCATACCCGAACTGAAAAAAGCTGTCGTTGACAAGTTCAGACGGGATAATGATATCGAGTTTGCTCCCGAACAAATTATCGTCAGCAACGGAGGAAAACAGACCCTGGCAAATGCGCTTCTTGCCTTGTGTGAAGAGGGCGACGAGGTTATTATTCCCGCCCCTTTCTGGGTAAGTTTTCCGGAGATGGCGAGGCTTTCCGGTGCAGAGCCGGTTATTATTCAGACAACGCTCGAAGCCGGTTATAAAATGAGACCTGAACAGCTCGAAGCAGCGATTACCGAAAACACGAAAGTGTTGATACTTAACTCGCCGTCGAATCCTACCGGTGCCGTGTATTCGGAAAGCGAGGTCAGGGCACTTATGGCAGTGCTTGAAGATCGTGAGATTTTTGTGGTTTCAGACGAAATGTATGACCGGATCGTATATGGATCGGTCAGGCCGTTTTCTCCTGCAAGAATTCCGGAGATACGAGACCGGGTTATAGTCAGCAACGGGGTATCGAAGACCTATTCCATGACAGGATGGCGTATCGGTTTTCTCGCCGGGCCGAAATGGCTTATCGACGCCTGTGGGAAAATACAGTCACAAACCACTTCGAACGCCAATTCGATTGCGCAGATGGCTGCGGTAGCGGCACTCAACGGTAATCAGCAGGTTGTTGAAGAGCGCAGGGAGGAGTTTGAAAAGCGTCGGGATTACATGTACAAAGCTCTCAACGAGATTCCCGGAATAACCGCGGCACTGCCGGACGGTGCGTTTTATATTTTTCCTTCAATTGCCGGTTTGCTGGGAAGAGCATTCAGCGGAAAGGAGATGAAAAGCTCGACAGACATTGCTGAATATCTTCTCGTCGATCATTGGGTCGCTACCGTTCCCGGAGAGGCTTTCGGTGCTCCTGAAAACCTCAGATTATCCTATGCCGCTTCGATCAGCGAACTGGAAGAAGCGGTCGGCAGGATAAGAAAAGCCTTTGAATAAAAGTGTATGTTGACAGTCCGTCGAAGCAGGGTCTATACCAGATGGTTCAGCTGGTATTCCAGGCGGCAGTTCAAAAGGCATTTCCATGCTGTCAGGGTTTCAATTCCTCCTGAAACCCTGGACATGCAGCTTCGCTACCCGGTGATTTTCTACTGCAATCACGCGTACTGGTGGGACGGGTTCTGGTCACAGCTCTGTACCGAAGAGTTTTTCAGGCAGAACCTCTATATCATCATTGAATACCAGCAGCTTGTCAGGCATCGTTTTTTTACCCGCCTGGGCGCTTTTTCCATCGACCGCTCCCGACCAAGAAGCGCTGTCGGCACTCTTGAGTACGCAGCACAACGGCTCATGGAGAAAAGCTGTAAACAGAATGCCTTATGGGTTTTTCCACAGGGAATGATCGAGCATGTGGATAAACAGCAGCTTCGCTTCTATAACGGAACTTCTTCCATTGTTTCCCGTGTCCTCAGGGAGAGCAAAGGGATATATCTGGTTTCAGTTGTCAGCCGGATTGAATATCTTGATGACCAGAGGCCCGATTTGTTTCTTTCCTTCAACGTCCCGGAGTTTGTTGAGGAGGCCGGTTATACCGGTCAGAAAACTTTGACGAAGCATATGCAGGATAAAACGGTCGATCATCTTTCGGTCCTGAAGGAGAAAATTATCGCCAGGGACACAAATGATTTTCGGCTTTTGATCAAAGGAGCTGAGTCCATAAACAAAAAGATTGAAAGGTTCAGGAGGCTTGTCGGTCTATCCCGTGTGTCCCCATAAATGTCGACAGTGACTGGTTGACAAAGATAGCGGAAAGACACCAGGCCGGAACCGTCAGGTCGTCAAATGGCGTTAATAAAGGTGAACAAACCAGAAAAATGAACAACTACTATGAGTAATGTAATATGCAGTTGTACGTTGGGAGAATACGCCAGGGTACGTTTAGAGCTTTCCCGGAAGCTGCATCGTGAAAGCGAGCAGATATACGGTGATGCCGGGGAACAAGACAGCAACATATGTGAAGTCGAGCTCAAATGCTGCCGTCGGGAGTTTTATGTGAACCCGACCGGGGAGAGGTCAGAAATTGGCAGGGCGGTCATCGTCGAGGCTGACGGAGGATATGATTACGGTATAGTGTATTCCGCAGGGGCCATAGCGGCAAAAAAAATGAAGCTGAAAGACCTTGACGAAAAAGGGGACAGTCTCGGGACTATAGTCCGTTTTGCTGAAGAGAGTGATGCCGAACAACTTCGCACCGTTCGAAAGCGGGAGCCGGAGATACGTGATGTATGCCTGTCGAAGATCAGAGCCCACGGTCTTGATATGAAGCTGGTCGATGTAGAGCTTCGCCTGGATCAGCAGAAAGTCACGGTTTTTTATACCGCTACGCACAGGGTGGACTTTCGCGCGCTTGTAAGGGACCTTGCCAGTGAATTCAGGGCAAGGATACAGATGGTACAGATCACTACCAGGGAGGAAGCCCGAAGAGCCAACACTTTCGGGGCCTGCGGTTGTGTCTTGTGCTGTTCAAGCTGGATACAGAAAATACATGCGAATCCTTTTGCTGAAAAACAGCAGGCATCCGAATTTTCCCATGGGGACAATCATGCCTATAATGTCATCGGTCAATGTAACCGCCCCAAATGCTGCCTGGGCTATTCGAAGTATGAAAAGTGCTCCCGCAATTTCTGCGCAGAACAGTATCCTCCTTTGGGAAGCAGGGTCACGACACCGGAAGGCACGGCGATCGTCGAAAACATCGATCCTGTCAAAAAAGAAATAAACCTTCGCTACTCCGGCGATGGAAAAGAGATGTTGATATCGTTGCAGGATTTCACCTCGATGTTTGTCAAGAAAAAATAAGTCCGAATCCAAGTTTTTTGTTATTCACATGAACCGCCAGTTTACTCGAACACTTGTTACAACAGCTCTTCCATACGCAAACGGTCCCGTGCATCTCGGTCATCTTGCCGGCGTTTATCTGCCTGCCGATATCTATGTCCGTTTCAACAGGCTGCGGGGCAAGGACATTATCCATATAGGAGGCTCCGACGAGCACGGGGTCCCCATTACCATCACGGCAGACAAGGAAGGCATTTCTCCCCAGGATGTTGTAGACCGTTATCACACCCTGAATCTCGATGCGTTTACCCGGTGCGGTATTTCATTCGACTATTACGGTAGAACATCTTCCAAAGGTCATTTCAAGACAGCACAGACGTTTTTTCAGGAGATTAACGGAAAGGATATTTTCATCAAAAAGAAAGAGAGGCATTTTTTTGACCCTGAAACAAAGCGCTTCCTTTCGGATCGCTACGTGACCGGAACCTGTCCGATTTGCAAGAATCCCGAGGCCAACGGGGACCAGTGTGAGCAGTGCGGCACTCATTTGAGTCCCCGGGAGCTTATAGACCCGAGGAGCAAGCTTTCCGAAAGGGTTCCCGAGTTGCGAGAGACATTGCACTGGTACTTTCCACTCGGGAGATTCCAGGAACGGCTCGAGAATTATGTAAGCGGCCACGAGGACGATTGGCGCCATAATGTCCTGAACTATACCCGCACCTGGTTGAAACAAGGGCTCAGCGAAAGGGCGATCACAAGGGATATACATTGGGGAATACCGGTTCCGCTGGATAATGAAGAAGCAAAGGGAAAAGTGCTTTACGTCTGGTTTGATGCTGTTCTCGGTTATATATCATTTACCCGCGAGTGGGCGGAAAAGAAATGTGAGCCGGAACTATGGCGTGAGTACTGGCAGAACCCCGATTGCAGGGTTATTCATTTTATCGGTAAGGACAACGTGGTTTTCCACACCCTCATGTTCCCGGCGATTCTGATGGCATGGAATGAAGGCAGATCGGATAGTCTGTACTCGCTTGCCGATAACGTTCCTGCTTCCGAATTCATGAATTTCGAGGGACGAAAATTCTCCAAATCGAGAAACTACGCGGTCTATCTGGGAGAGTTTCTCGACAGGTTCCCAGCCGATACGCTGCGCTATACTATTGCAATGAACTATCCTGAAAACAAGGATAGTGATTTCAGCTGGTCTGATTTTCAGAACAGGACCAACGGAGAACTTGCCGATACTCTGGGAAATTTTATCAAACGGTCGATTGATTTTACCAATGTGAAATTCAATGGGTCAATTCCCTGTGAGTGCAGTGAAGAGGACTGGGGATCTCTGGGGATTGACTGGAAAAAAAGTTTCGAAAAGCTTGAAAAAGCTTACGAAGAGTTTCATTTCAGGGAAGCGGTGACGCTTACCATGCAGATCGCCCGTTCCGCAAACCGTTACCTCACCGATTCAGAGCCATGGAAGGTTCTGAAAACAGATCCTGACGCAGCAGCCCGGACAATGGCCTTGTCGGTAAACCTCTGCTACACTCTTGCCATTGTGTGGTATCCGGTACTCCCTCATACTGCAAACAGGATTTATGAGATGCTCGGGTTCCGTGAAACGCTCGACGAAGCGATAAAAAGCGGCAATGTATCCTGGGAGATGGCAAAGTCTCCAGGGTTGGGGAAAGGACACAGGTTGTCCGGGCAGTCCGGGATTCTTTTCAGAAAAATTGAAGACAAGGATATCGCCCCTGAACTTGAAAAGATCGAGCGCTTGGTTGCCGGGATCGAAAGAAAAGAGAAAGGGCTCGGGGAAAGCATGAATTTCAAACCGGAAATCAGTTTCGATGATTTTCTCGATGTCGATCTTCGTGTCGCCACTGTTACAGCTTGTGAAAAAGTAAAGAAAGCCGACAAGCTTCTTAAGCTGCAATTGAAGGTTGGTTCTGAAACCCGCCAGGTACTTGCCGGGATTGCGCAATCATATGCGCCTGAATCCATTATCGGGAAAAATGTCATACTGGTGGCGAATCTTGCCGAGAGAACGATCAGAGGCGAGCTTTCACAGGGGATGATACTGGCCGTCGAGGGGAACGACGGCAGGCTTAATCTTGTTGAAGCTCAGGGATCAGGGATAAATGGGAAAATAGTGCAATAATTTTTTGAATAAAGTCGGAAATTCCGTATATAAAAGCACTATAACACCGTGGGGTGGAGCAATTGGTAGCTCGTCGGGCTCATAACCCGAAGGTTGCAGGTTCAAGTCCTGTCCCCACCACCAGGAAAGGGCCGCGCCAGGTTGCGCGGCTTTTTTTGTGTTTTTTCAGTCAAAAAGTTTGGCCGGCTGAATCTCGGGGGAGGAACTGCTTTTTTTCAATCTGTTGACCGGGCGTTATGCGTTTACAGTTTGTTTTCCTGCTTTGTGCGGGCATGCTTTGCCTGTCAATGACGCTTCATGCGCAGTCGTTGCACTATGGTATCGATGTGCTCGATGCTGATCGCTGCCGCGACCTGCAAGGTAAAAGAGTCGCTCTTATAACTAATGCCGCAAGTACGACAGCTGCCGGAGAGCCGGATTACAGGGTGTTTCGGCGCCACGGAGTGGATCTGAAATATCTTATGGCCCCGGAGCATGGTTTTCGTGCTGTTGTCGGTGCAGGTGTGAAAGTGAAAGATGAACTGCTTGACGGCGAGCTCAGGGTGTACTCACTCTACGGTGTCAACAAAAAGCCGGACGTGACGTTATTGAAAAACACTGTGGACGTGCTTGTTTTTGATCTCCAGGATATCGGAACCCGCTGCTACACCTATATTTCAACGATGCGGTATGCCATGGAGGCCTGTGAAGAGGCCGGGATTTCCTTCATGGTGCTGGACCGTCCAAATCCTCTCGCCCCGGTTCCGGCAGACGGTTTCATGCTTGACCCTGACTATATCTCTTTTGTCGGTATGGTTCCGGTACCCTTCATCCATGCCATGACAGTCGGTGAGATTTCTCTTTTCCTGAAAAAGCGGTTTTATCCCGACCTTCGTCTCCAGGTCATTCCCATGAAAGGGTATAACCGTCAGCGTTTTCCCGACGACTTTCATTCAACACGTTTTTTGCCTCCCTCTCCGAATATCCGCGACCTTGAAACCGTGCTTGTTTATCCGGCCACGGTGTTTCTCGAAGCAACCAATGTCAGTGAAGGAAGGGGAACATCGCTTCCATTCAGGCAGTTCGGAGCGCCGTTCATCAATGCAGGTTTCCTGAAAAAGGAGCTGGAAGACTATAAACTGCCGGGAGTTTCATTTCAGGCCGTGCAGTTTGTTCCATCATCGGGCAAGTTCAAGGGGCTTCAATGCAGCGGGATCAGGCTTCAGGTTACCGACAGACTTGTTTTTGAGCCTTTCAGAACGGCAGTTGCCATTTTGCTTTCCTTGCAGAAGCTTTATCCGGACCTTTTTGATCTCGACACAAAAGGGGAGTTTTTCGACAGGCTTGCAGGCAGTTCACTTTTCCGCAAGATGGTTACATCCGGACATTCGCTTGAAGAGATACTTGCCGCGTCGAGGCTGGAGGTGCTTG